>JALZUU010000323.1 GCA_023300665.1 Saprospiraceae bacterium
AATGGAATATCTTGCGTAATTAATTTTTCGTAAAGTGCCTTTCGTACATCTGCCATTCCTTTTTCAGAAACGTTGGCAAACAATACGGTTCTGAAATACGAAGTAACACCTTGTAAGATCAGTAAGATCAGAAAGAATCCTCCGTACTCCCACAATTCCAAATCAAGAATTTTGGTCGGTTGTCCACTCGCCTTATTGGCCATTTCTCCAGCAGCACCAGGAAATATCATGAACATCAAGCTAGAAATACTCAGCAAGAAAAGTCCTATATAAAAGGACCAACGGTAAGGACGGATAAAACGGAATATTTTGACCGAGTTCGCCAGCTTAGATCTGGTAATTGGTTCGGCTTTCTCGTTGGTGCGCGTGTTGCGAGCCATGGACTAGATTTATTAGAATTTTTAAGTTTGTTTGCTTAGGATTGATTAAAAAATAAGTTATTCTTTTATTAATCCTTAGGAATGGCGATTAAATAAATTGAGATTCTAGGCGAACTATTTTTGGATCAATCAAAGAGCCAAAATGGGAGTTATGCTGTGTATAATAACCATTTTGGTGATGCAGAGTGATACAAAAAGAGGAAGCATAGAGTCGTAATTTATTTATTCAACATTCCTTTGCAAAGTTACAGTAAATTAAAGGATTCGGAAGAGTCTAATGTGTTGGAATTGTCATTTTGTGGGTCATCTGCCTCCTTTTCGGGTTTTAACATGAAAAGCTGCGCTAATTTTAACTGTGTTTGTGCCCTGCGCAGGTTTTGCATAGGATCACTGATTTTATAATAAACGTCGCCATTGATATAATCTGTCAGGAATCGAACGGACATAATATAGGCAAGCGTGGAAGCAGCGAGCGGAAGTGTTTCTAATTCGAAGGGCGTCAACCACTCTTCTGTAGCAGCAAGATATCCTTTATGAAAAGCCTCATACCGTTCCCAATCAACGGTTGCTCCTTGCACATCATCTTCCGCTGCCGTCACCGCCGCAGTACGCAATCCATCTCCATAATCAAAATGAATACATCCGGGCATAATCGTATCTAAATCAATTACTACTTGGGCTTCATGATTTTCATCAAATAAAACATTATTAAACTTTGTATCATTATGCGTAATTCGAATCGGAATCATTTCTAGGTCCATCCAAGCATCTAATAACGTCATTTTAGGAATCAATTTTTTCACCACTGAAATCTCTCGTTCTACGGTAGCCACTCGATCTAAAGGATTATCTTGAATAGCTGCTTGAAGTTGTTCAAGACGCCAAGTCACTCGATGAAAATCTGGTAAGATAGGATGTATTTTTTCAACTGGTAGCTCCTGCAAATCACCTACGAATTCTCCAAAAGCATGAGCTGCACTTTCTATTTGCTGCAAAGCAATAGTGGGATCAGGATTGGGAAGGTCATGTGCAATTAAGCTTTTAAAAAAAGGATACATCCGCCAATAATCGCCCGCTTCATCTTTAAAAAAAGCAGCTCCTTCATGAGTAGCAATCACCCGCAACCGTAGCGCTTCACGATCAACAGATTCCAAAAAATTAGTCGTCAAAGAAATATTTTCCATCAATTTCTCAGGGGCGGGGAACACAACTTGATTTATTTTTTGCAATAAAAAATCAGGTGCAAGTGCCTCTATATTTTCGACTTGATAAGTATCATGAATATGACCATTCCCAAAAGGATGAATCACATATTTTTGGGAATTTTCTAAAAATTGGGCAACAATATTTTCTAACATAATAGGTAAATCAGGAGGACGAAAATGAATATCGAATATTCAATCACAAACGTAAATACCGCGATACAGGATTCTGCTTTAAACTCCAGATTATCCAATAAATACATTTTTTATTTTTAAATTTTCTACAATACGGTTATTTTATTTTTTGCATTATTGATTGTTGGAGAATTAAAATAGACTACCTCCCCTTTATCTTCGTTATACGACCAAACTTCTATTCCCTCCCACTCTTGTCCACAATCATTTTCTAAGGTTGCTCCATCCAGAATTAATTTTCCTTTTGGATAAACGATAATTTTCGCTTTTCTAGGTAAAGAAAGGCGACAGCGTAAAGTAAGCGTAGCCCCGTCCATCACCACCAGATGCCCTTCGATATCTTTGGCCCCATTCCATTCGTGATCTTGTTTTATTTCAATTGTTTTTTCTTTATTAAACGTGCACCAAGTCTTCTTTAAACAACCTCGTACTTTTCGAGTTTTATTCGACATGGTCATATGGGTGGTACCGATTTGACAAGGGGTCACCGACTGAGCTACAGGAATATAATCCATCATATTATTTGAAATAGCTTTCCCGTTACAGGGCGGTTTTCCCGTTAATCCCCAACAATTTGCGTGGGCTGGCGTATCATCACAACCATCATTTTTTCGCCAAGAATGTCCTAATCCCAAACAATGTCCTATTTCGTGATTGAGGGTACGTTGTTGCGCATAACGACCATATACATGATTGAAACCACTTGGGGAAACAACGGTATCTCTAGTATTTTGGTAAACAGCGGTCATCTTTACCCAATCTCCAAAAGCAACTCCTCGCCCAGTTATCTGAAAGGTTGGAGAATCTAGACTATCCAGATGCGGTTCCATCATAAAGATATTGAGTACTTTTCCTTTATTCTTACCATATTTTTTATAAACTTCTCGACTTCCGTAATTCTTATCTTTTGATTTGGTTCCATTAAAATGATACAATTCATCATCTCGATGAAAATAGACAGCATGCCCACTTCGAGTAGATTTATCCACATCCAAAAGATAAGAATATCTCAAAGGCAACTGTGGCGTTTTATTTCCAACAGGTAGGCTCATTTTTAGGTTATCTTTTAAGTACTTATTACAATGATAGATGATTTGATTAGCAAACTGATATCCATCTGTTTCATTAAAATTATTTTTCACCTTTTCAGATAACATATAATGGACACTTACTTTGACCTTTTTTTCTGGCGTATGGTCTAAAAATTCCAGATCAGGGACATAATTCATCCGATCTCTACAAGGAGATTTTCCTCGATTGGCAGCATATTCTGCTGGCAAATCCGATGGAACGATTGGCGAAACTTGAGCGACATAATCCTTTTGAAGGCTACTAGAACAAGAGGAACTGATCCCAAAATAACTGACGACGATCAGGAGTAAAAAGCAACGAAAGAGGGTATTCATGACAATGATTTTAAAAAACGTTGAGAATTCACTAATTTTGTTGTATTATGAAGAAAGTGGGGAAGAACTTCCTAGTTTAGACCCAAATTTACACGAAAGGAACGATTTATTCCTGACGATTTGATTAAAAATTTCATTTGCACCAAAAAATAATTAATAAAATGAGAATTCTACTTGTATTACTAATGAGCATTTTTTTACTTTCTAGCTGCCAAACAGATGGTACCAAAGGAACCGCAGCAGAGACGATGGATGCCACTACCCTGCTTAAAAAAATTGATGAAACACGTAATCAAATTTATAATGAAAAAAATAATAAATTTGATTCTAATAAAGCAATGGAATATATTCAGTTTTGTCAATCTTACGCCAAGGTAGCACCTGAAGATCCAAATACCGCAAAATACCTTTTTCAAGCAGCAGAAACTGCTCGCTCCATAAAAAAATATGATCAAGCACTTGCTATTTACGATAATATTTATGCTAATTTCAATAGTTATCCTAAAGCACCACAGGCATTATTTTTAAAGGCATTTACCCTCGATAGTGAAATGCAAAAATATGATGAGGCCCGAAAGTTATACCAAGAATTTATGACAAAACATCCACAAGACGAATTTGCGGATGACACAAAATTCTTATTAGAAAATCTGGGTAAATCAGATGAAGAAATTATTAAGCAATTTGAGGAGCAACAGAAGGCACTGGAAAAGAAATAATTAATAATGAAAAATTAATAATGCCCGCTAACGTCTACGTTAACGGGCATTATTAATTATAGAATTATTCACTATTAATTATTAGACGATGTGCACGTATTTTTTATCGAATGGATTCAAAGGAGTTCCAATGACATCCGCTTCTGCTTCTACGCGATATTCTGATTGAATACCACTGATCCATTTAGCAGTTTTAACCAGTTTACCTAAAACAAAATTCTTGTCTTCTAGGCTATCCATTTCGGATTTTACGAGTTTGAAGGGTAGTTTAAATTCTACTTCAACAACTTCTCCTGCTGGTATATGAATTTGTTTACTAATGTCGATATCTCCTAATTCATATTCGTCGGTGACCTTTTCATTCTTTCGACCTCTAGTATATCGTTCTATCAATCTAATTTTCAATCGAGAAACGGTCTGTTCATGCATTGAATAAAACTGAATTTTACCAGTTAACTTCCCAGATGAGAGATTTAGATTCTCTGGTAGAATTAACTCCAGTTTCACTCCTTCAATACCCAGCCATTTTTTTACTTTCTTTAACATCTGTTGAGATTGGTTATAAATTCATAACGCGCAATACTTAAAATAAGTTTATCAGCAGCCTATAAATAATAAAAGATATTCAAAATGTTATTTAGCAAAACGGCGGTGCCAACTGTCTTTTAAAGGCACCATCCACCGATCTTTAAGTTGTCCTTTATTTTTAACTAAATTATCAAAAAACAAGGTTTCTTCCGATATACCGCCTTCTGCCAATAGCTTTGGTAATTCCGTTTTATGAACTATTTTAACGGTTCCTTCCTCAAAATAAGCAAAATCTAACCGATTAAAAAGGTCTGTTTTATAAGCCTTACCTAATTCTTGTACAAATTTCACCGAAGCATCAATACTGCAGCCACTAGCTCCATTGCCCTGAATATCATCTACCATCAATACTACAAACCGCCGATGCAAGACTTCTCCATGGGCAATCAACTGCTTTTGATGGCTCACCCATTGCGTAGCAAACGCCTTTAAATGTTCGTTGATCTTTGCTAGCTCCGGCTCCGTAAATTCACGTCCGCTTTGATAAATCCAAATACGGCTCTCATCTGAAAAAGTATGGGTCATTTTGAATTTTGTTATTTTGAATTTTGAATAATGTCACTTTTATCGTCTTTCTTCTTGTTTAAAAATAAATAAATTTGCGCTAAAAATTACAAACTTTAAAAAAGTAAATAAAGCTGTTTAAGAATGTTCACAAAAGGCGAGGATAAATGCTTGATAATGTGGGCGATGCTCATTTTGCCGCCCGTCCCTTCGGGTTCACTAATTTTCATTAGTTCATGTAGCCGTAGCTACATAAAGAAAAATAGCAGAAGATCCAGATTATCAATGATTTGTCCTTAGCCATTGTGCCTGCCTGCCAGAGGCACGAAGGCAGGCTTCATTTTTAAACAGCTTCAATATTCAAGTTAAAAGATATACACGCCAGAAGAACATTATTAATTTTTCATTATCCAATTATTAATTTTCTTCAACAATTCAACACAACTACTCCCAGCCCTTATTATTAACAATCAGTTCTGCCAAATCGTATACCATCACCTCTTCCTGTTTTTCTTTCGCCTTCATTCCATCAGATAACATAGTCAAACAAAATGGACAATTCGCGGCTACAATCGTTGCTCCGGTAGCCAAGGCTTCTTCGGTTCGTTCGATATTGATTCGTTTATCACCGGGTTCATCTTCTTTAAACATTTGCGCACCTCCAGCTCCACAACAGAGACCATTGGTTTTGCAACGTTTCATTTCTACCAGTTCATTGTCCAATTGTTCAAGCAAACTTCGTGGCGCTTCGTATACCCCATTGGCTCTTCCTAAGTAGCAGCTATCGTGGTAAGTTATTTTTTTACCAGCAAAAGCACCACCATCTATTTTTAGTTTACCACTATCAATCAGCTCTTGTAATAACTGCGTATGATGGACCACTTCATAGTTACCACCTAGCGCAGGATATTCATTTTTCAAAACATTAAAACAATGTGGGCACGTAGTAACAATTCTTTTTACTTCGTATAGATTTAAAGTTTCGATATTTTGTAAGGCAGTCATCTGAAAAACAAATTCATTTCCTGCTCTACGAGCTGGATCACCAGTACAACTTTCTTCTTTTCCGAGGATCGCGTAATCGGTTCCTGTTTCGTTGAGGATCTTACAAAAAGCCCGAGTTACTTTTTGCGCACGTGCATCAAAACTACCAGCACAACCGACCCAAAAAAGGATTTCTGGTTTCTTTCCAGCTGCGGCCATATCGGCCATACGAGGTACATTAAGTGAGGACATTTATTTCTAATTTAATTTAATAAACTTACCGTTGGCAATTGCTCGTTGATCTTTTATAATCCGGTAAAAATACATATTGTTTGCCGCCATAGCGGATAGTGTTAATGCTGTTTTAGCTTGGGTTAATTTTTCTGTTTTTACTAATGCACCCGTTACCGCATAAATTTCCAAATAGGTCTGATCGTTTGTAGTAATTCCTCCCAAATCTATGGTCATGGTCGTCGTCGCTGGATTTGGAAATACACGAATTTGACTAGCAAGTTCTTCCTCCGTGACAGAAGTCAACAACCAACTATCAAATAAATCTTGTAGCTCATCAATCGGCTCTACACCAAAAGGAGTCAAAGGAATATTTAAATCTAAATAAAGTTCATCTTCTGCATCCTCTGGTCGCGCTACTCTCACAAAAGCTGATAAAGAAGAAACGCCTTCATTCAAACAACGACTATCCGCTCCTGGTACATTCGCACCTTGTAACGAGTACATGAGTCGTTCAGCAAGTGTTCCAGTCGAACTCAAAAACCGAGCTTCCATTGAATCCAATATTTCTGGTCCGATTAAAATATTTCCTTGAATCGCATAATTTGGACCAACTCTTTGGCCTTTATAATCCAAAGAATTTTGACCAGTAAAAGAAGCGGCACGCCCTACTCCATTATCATCAAAATCTACTACGCCGTATTGTCGTTGGCTACTGTTTCCTTGCACATCATTCGTCTCCAACCAATTGACAATCTCTTCTGGACTATCTCCTGCTTCCATTCGCAAACGAGCATTGTTTTGATTAGCCGCTATATAAAATGACTGCGTATGAATCGCTCCTCGTCCAGGCAAAATTTCAGAAATAATAAACGCACCACCCGATCCCGGAAACTGCGTATCATCCAAACAAGATGCACCCGCCGATCCAATTTCTCCCGTCACTTCATCTACTGCTAAGATCGAAAAAGTATCTTGTGCGGTAAGGGAAGATATCGATAGGAAGAAAACGAAACTGAGTAGAACTATTATTTTCATAATTAAAAATTTTGAATTTTGAATCTGCTATCTCAAAGACTAAGTTTCTCTACTCGGTTCACATTATTCATTAAAAAAGAAACACGCCAGAAGGCATTATTAATTATTCATTAAATTACCCACTAATTAGCCCACGCATCACGATCATCTGGAACTTGCCAAACGGCACCTCCATTTTCAATACTCGTAAACATCGGCACCCAATCAGATGGTCCAGCAGACTCTGTCAAGATTTCGTATCGTCTTAATTTTAAAATAATATCCAATGGATTAATTAAAATTGGGCAAGCCTCAACACAGGCATTACAAGTCGTACAAGCATGTAGTTCTTCTTTAGAAATACTATCAAACAAAGTTTTTCCATCGTCAAAATTAGCCTTGGTCAACGTTTTTTCGCTGGCGCGCAATTCTTCTTTTATAAACTCTACACTTCCAGTATCTAATTTTTTTCCGATCTCTTCGGCACGATCTCTTGTATCCATCATGATCTTTCGAGGGGATAGTTTTTTACCCGTCAAATTCGCAGGACAAACAGAAGTACAACGACCACACTCCGTACAAGAGTAAGCAGCCAATACATCTCGCCATTCTAGATCGGTTACGTCCTTAGCACCAAATTCAGGAATCTCTTCATCCATTGGCATTTCTTCCTCTCCCTCTGGTCCAAGTCCCATCATGGATTTCACCTCTTTCATAATTTCAGGCATATTATCCATTTGTCCATTTGGCTGCAGTTTTGCGAAATAAACATTTGGGAAAGCAAGAAAAATATGTAGGTGTTTAGAATGTGGTAAATAATTTAAAAAAGCAAAAACCACTAAAATATGAAGCCACCAACCAAAGCGTTCGATGCCTACTAAGCTACCATGTTCCATCCCACCAAAAACAGCAGGTCCGATCCAAGAACTCAGTGCGGTCGCACCCGTCGAAGTATAATGTTGTGGATCTATTTGTTGTAAAACGGCATCTGCACCATTCATACAAAAGATTCCTAA
>JALZUU010000324.1 GCA_023300665.1 Saprospiraceae bacterium
CCAGGATTGGCCAATTCTTGATTTAGATTTTTCGCCCAAAAACCATTTTTAATATAGTTATTTTCTAAGCTTGTATGTGATTGAATCTGTCCGTATCCACAGTGGTGATTCGTGAGTAAAAGTCCTTGATCGGAAATAACTTCAGAGGTACAAAATCCACCAAAATGTACAATCGCATCTTTCAGGCTTCCCTGATTGACGCTATAAACTTGTTCGGCGGTCAGCTTCATCCCCATCGTTTGCATTTCTCCTTCGTTTAAAGCTTGGAGAAGTTGTGGCAACCACATACCTTCTCCGGCACGGAGTGTAATGGTAGAGGATAACAGAAAAAGGGTAAATAATAATTTGTTTATCATAATATAAAATTTAGTGATAAAGTTTTTAGAAAAATATCAGATCATGAAGGTAGCTTTTTCATAAACTTCTTTCGTAAAATTAAGGAAATTTATGGGTAACCTATGTAAAGTTTTGTCAGATTAGATTACTTTTAATCAAAAAAATGCTTTTTCAAAATAACTCAATAGACTTAACGACCCTACCCCAACTGGACGATACGCCCATGGAGTCGCTCAGTCCTTCCTATCTTAAGGTCTCTTATTTAGGAACCCTCATCTTCTTTTTGATTCTAGCAATAATATTAATAGGTATCCGTTTTTTTGCCGAATTTGAGATTCCTTTTTGGGTAAAATTGGTCGCTATGGTCGGATGGCCATTATTGTTTTTGCTTTCCTTATGGCATACTTACGAAGAATTTCAGATACAAGGTTTTGCGATTAGAGAGCGAGATTTAATCTATCGTTCAGGGGTATTTTTTCGGAGCACTACCGTCATTCCTTATAATCGAATTCAACATGCAGAAGTAAAACAAGGACCGATTGAACGACGATTCAATTTGCAGCGACTAGAGATTTATACAGCAGGTGGAGATGGTAGCGATTTATATATTCCAGGATTACCAGGTAATCAAGCGGATCAATTAAAGGATTATATTATTGAAAAAGTAGGGAAGAATGAGCAGTAGTCATCCAAATTTAAAAGAAGATACGCGACAATCTCCCGTAGCAATTTTGATCATCTTACAACGGTTGTTTGTCATGATCATAAAGAGTGCTTGGCCTGTTTTTGTTTTCTATTTTATAAATCCTCAAAGCAAATTTGAATATTTTATGACGTTGATCGCCATTGGCGCCGTAGCTATATCAACGGTTGGTTCGCTGATCTCTTATTTTACTTTTTATTTTCGATTAGAAGAAACAGAATTAATAATGCGTTCGGGATTTTTTAATAAGACTTTTCGTACTATTCCTTTTGATCGAATACAGACCATTAGTTTTACGCAAAATATTCTTCATCGTATTTTTAATGTCGTACAACTTGATCTAGATACTGCGGGATCGAGTGGCAATGAATTGGCGATTAAAGCCCTCAGCCATACGGATGCAAACGCCATTAAATCGTTTATCTTAGATCGTAAGAAAACCTTGCCATCGCACCAAGAAGAAAATGAGTTACTCCAAAAAAATGAGGATGCACTCCAACCTATCATTTTAGAAAAACCAGAAAAAACACTCTTACACCTTTCTGTAATAGATCTATTAAAAATCGGCGTCTCTCAAAATCACCTACGCACCGTAGGTATCATGATCGCTTTTTTTCTTGGACTCTCACAATATGCGGACGAACTTTTGAGCAAAGAAAAAGAAGAAGAAATTTGGCTCTTTCTTTTTGGCTCAGCAATCATCGTTGCTGTTCTAACAGTCCTATTATTTGTCGGTGCTTTTTTTCTGAGTTTGTTTAATACGGTTTTACGATATTATGATCTTCGCGTTTTAAGTTCTAGTGGAGGTTATACAATTACTTCCGGCCTAGTTACCAAAACCGAACAATCTGCGCAGCATCAAAAAATTCAATTGCTAGAATGGCGAAACAATCCGATCAAACGCTTTTTTGGAATTTCTACGCTTTATCTAAAACAAGCAGCTAGTGCGACCCTCAAAAAGAAAAGTACGCTCGTCGTCCCAGGTTGTTATCTACCACAAATAGAAGCAGTCCGTAACAGTTATTTTGTTGATTTCAATAAAGAAGATTTTAAAGAATATACCATCAGTCCATTGGTGATTGGTAGAATCGTTTTATATCTCGGTGTACTACCTAGTTTAATTTTAGGTGGTTTATATTTCATGAAAACTTGGTGGGCTTTTTTGTATCTAGGATGGATTCCAATCGTTTGGTTTTTAGCAAATCTTTATTATGAAAAATGGCGGTATGCCATCAGTCCAAAAGGCGTTTATCTCACCAAAGGTTTTCTGGGACAACGTGCTGCGATCTTACGTTGGTATAAAGTTCAATCCGTCAAGTTAAAACAAAGTCCCTTCCAACGACGAAAAAATTTAGCGACCCTCGAATTTTCTACCGCAGGTGGAAATTTGACGATTCCTTATATTCAATTGGCTCACGCAAAAGTGTTGAAAAATTATGTGCTTTATGCAGTGGAGCGATCTAAGGAAGACTGGATGTAACTGACTGATCCCGACTGAAAGGAGGGTGACGCATGACAATGCGGCAAAGGAAGGCACCGCGTAAGCGGACGGGATGGCTTTTTCTTGATGCGTGGATGTGTAGATGTGCGAATTTGCGGATGCGTAAATTTTGAACTTGAATTTGCTTTTGCTTTTGCCCTTGATATAGATTTACCAAACCCTCTTCAATTGGTGAGGAGGTTTGGTAAACCTATAACTTTTCCTATTTCATACTATCAAAAGTCAATTCCACCTCAGCGGGTTCATAGTCTCGGGTGATGGATAAAGTTACGCGATCACCGGGTTTATATTTTTCTAGAATAAGAATTAGTTCTCCTCGGTTTTTTACTTTTTCGCCGTTGATGGCCGTAATTACATCTCCTAAAACAATCGAGCCTTGTCGGGTATAACGGGTGGGTTGTAAGCCAGATTTTTCTGCAGCACCACCTTTTAAAACCTCTATAATTAAAATTCCTTCCATCCCTATTCTTCGCATTACTTGTGGGCTAGCTAATTCAACTCCCAATGTTGGACGATTAATTTTTCCGTATTTAATTAAATCTGGAACAACCCAATCTACAACATGAGAAGGAATCGAAAATCCAACACCAGCATAGGCACCCGACGGACTATAAATTGCCGTATTTACGCCAATTAATTTTCCTTGAGAATCCAATAAGGGTCCGCCAGAATTACCAGGATTGATGGCTGCATCGGTTTGAATTACATCACGGATGGGAACCTTACCTACGGATTCAATCTCTCGACCTAAGGCACTAATGACTCCGGTGGTCAAGGTTTGATCTAGTCCAAAAGGATTTCCAATAGCAAAGACGGATTGTCCAACTCTTAGATTATCAGAAGCGCCGACAGGAATGGGTTGTAGTTCCATATCATCAGATTCGATTCGAAGTACGGCCAAATCTTTTTCAGGAGCTGCACCGACTAAAGTAGCAGGATAAGTAGTCTGATCTGAAAACGTAACGGTGGCTTTATCTGCTCCCTGAATTACATGATAGTTGGTGATGATATGCCCCGATTCATCCCAAACAAAACCAGAACCACTCCCTCTAGGAATTTCACTAAGGTTACGTGACCAATAATCACGTCGAACATTAGAAGTGGTAATAAAAACGACCGAAGGTGCCGCGCGTTCAAAGAGGTTGATGGTAGCTACTTCATGATCCGTAAAGCGATCCTCGGGATCAACGGATTGAGCGTTAGTAGGAGATTGATTGCTTACCAGAATCTTCTGTTCTTGATTATTGTTTTTTTCATTTGATGCTACCTGTCGATTTTGCCAAGAGGTTCCAAAAAAGAATCCGGCAAATAATAAAAGGATCCAAATTATGGGTTTGAAGATGTTTTTCATAGATTTTTAAAATTGAAATAAATAGTATTTTTTGTTAAGTACTAGGACAAAAATATTAAATTTCTAGTTTTAGAAAAACGTTCAATCTGTTAAATTTATTCCACAAAAATACAGTTATCTTCAATAGAGATAGGATTTAAAAAATCATATTGTTCGCTTAAAGGATTTGAAAAATCAACCAGTTGATCAATTTCAGAGACAATTTCTAATGCATCGTTCTGATATTTAAATCCAATAATTTGGGTTCGATCTTGCGTAGGAACGTAAAAAATCTTTTCTTGGTTATCTTCTGTGAGAACGGAGAGGCAGAGGTTTCGATCTCCGTAGCCGTGATTACTGTACTCGCTCAGTTCATCTAAGACGGTCAATTCACCTGCTTGAATTTTAGCTACTTTTAGAATCCCACCAATATGTGGGGTTTGAATCCAAGCCAATTCTACCACTCCATCCTCATCTAAATCATTGATGGAAACAATATTTAACCAACGATTAGATTGACCAATTTCAGGAACATAAGCATATTCTTCTAATTGATTATTTATGATTTTATAAATCATAATCCCCGCCCCTTGAGTTGTTTCCGTTCGGATCGTAATAATTTCTAACTGTCCATCTTGATCTACATCGAAGAGTCGAGGACGAACATCTTCAAACACATAATTATCTGCTAATTCTATTTCATAAAAAACACTATCAACGACCACGACCAACGCACCTCCTTCGACACCATCTCCCATCACGCGATGATTATATCTTTCGGTAGGATTGGTGTACTGAGTATAAACACGGTTATCTCTACTGATAGAGATGGCTTGCTCTGGAAGTTGAGTATAGTTCTCACTGAGCTGAGTTAAAATCGCATTGCTAATATTGACCGGTGGGCTCGGTCGGTCTGGTGTTATTGGGGTGTTTTCTTTATTGCAAGCTACTATAAGTAGTAGGCAAATTACAGGATATAATTTTATTATATAAAATAGAATTCCTTTCAACATTGATGAATGATTTGGTAATTTTTAATTTAATATTAAGCAAATAAAATTATTTGTCGGCCAGATGATGTTTTAAATACTTTACAGATAAAAGTACAAAAATAAATGGATTTGGGTATCAATTTTGAATTAAAGCCAACCAGTCTGTAATAATCAATGGCTAAACATTGAATAAATTAAATCATATTAAAAATAAAATTAAAGATGACTTTTAAAAACCTTTTATTTGCTGGACTTTTTATGCTCGCTTTTACGGCATGTGGTGATGACGATGATACGCAAGCAACTGAACAACTAGAATTAAACCTTGCAGGTCTTGAAGACTTAGGTAGTGATTTTACTTACGAAGGTTGGATTATTGTTGATGGTGCAGCAGTAACCACAGGAACTTTTGATGTAAACGCTGACGGAGCTTTAAGCCGAACTTCTTTTGAAGTAGATGCTGCAGATTTAGCAAGTGCATCTACATTTGTATTAACCATCGAACCACGACCAGATAATGATCCTGCACCTAGCGATGTTCATATTTTGGCGGGTGATTTTTCAGGTACTTCAGCTAACTTAACCGTTGGGCATGGAGCAGCATTGGGGAGCGATTTTACGGCTGCTACGGGTACCTATATTTTAGCAACACCTACGGATGCAGACGCAAGTAACGAAACAAGTGGTATTTGGTTTTTAGATCCTGCTGCAGGTCCTGGAGCTGGATTAAACTTACCTACTTTGCCTGCTGGATGGAAGTATGAAGGATGGGCAGTAATTGATGGAACACCTGTTTCTACTGGAACATTCACAGATGCTGCTGTGGCAGATGATGGAGCTACCTATAGTGGAGCATTACCTGGACCTCCTTTTCCAGGAGAAGACTTTTTGACCAATGCACCTGCTGGATTAAGTTTTCCAACTGACTTAATGGGTATGACTGCTGTTATCTCTATTGAGCCAAGCCCAGACAATAGTGCTGCACCATTTTTATTAAAGCCTTTAGTAAGTCCTATCAGTGGAACAGGACCTTTCCAGATGAATAATAATGCAACTGCAACAAATCCAACTGGAACGATAATAATTAAATAGAATGACTATACTACTAGACATTTCTGGCAATCACAGCCTCCCTGCTCCGGCAGTACCGCCGGAGAGTAGCTTCAATTCCGCAAATATCTAGTAGTATGTAGAATGACTATAATCCCCTATTAGCGTTTCTCTAAATATCCATTAATTGGAATCAGTTAGACAAGCCTATAAAAAAGTCTCTTTACCAGTTTGGTGAAGAGACTTTTTCTTTTTGAAGTTGTTTATGATAATGGTAGACGCTAAAAACAATTTAAGTCTTCTTGTGATTCGATGTTTTCGTCATAGGTACCAGTTACTTCATCATATTGAATTGGGAAAGCACAATTACTCAAGCTATCTGGTCTTGAGATATTCAGCATTGCTTCACAAGGAAGGGAACAAATAAATCCATTAATGCGCATCGTCACATTGTCTTTTGAGGTCACCACTAAAAAATAATTGTACTGCGTAGCAGTTATCGTATCGGCAACTATTCCATCAAAACCATTCTCAGGGATAATTTCAGTAATATTTGTTTCATCAAAAACAATATCACCTGAAAACTGATTAAAAATAGTTAAGGTATCAATTTTTAGAATATTAGAATCTGCTGATATTTGGAAAAGATCATTGATTCCATTTCCATCTGGTGTAAACATCGTTGGTACATAAATACTTCCAGCACCAACATTTAATTCTATTGGCTCCGTAAAACAGCAATTATTCAAGTTCTCTCCAGGTTCAAAATCTGTATCTTTAGAAGTAGCACAAAAAGTAAGAAACGTTAAAAACAATAAACTATGGGTCGCTATTTTTTGAATGTTTACCATTGGAAGTTTTATTTCAAAGTTCTCAATATTATTCATTACATAAATAGATAGTGGTAAAATCAGAAAAGCAATAAAATCTGTATAGTCCACTACTCTACCCATACTATACAATCCTAAGGTATTAAAATTATCTATAAAAAATTGGGAAAGAGAAGTTTTCCAAAAAACAAAAAAGATAACCGTGAATAAAACGGATTTTTTGGTAGAAATTGGAAGAAGATATTTTAAAAACATCGGCAAAATCAACAATCCAGCTACATCAGATAATTTACCGGTAAACCAGTTTCCATAGGCAGCTTTAAAAAAATGATCATTTAAAATTAAAAGGAATAATCCAATAAGAAAGAGGTAATTAAATAAGTATTTATTTTTCATAAACTAGTTTCTATTAAAACTGGTTAACTAAGTGTGTTGTTTATTAATTTGGTACCAAATCATTGAAATGCTACATAATCACAAATCTACTAAAAACTATCCTTGTATTACCAATTAATCTGATTTTTCAATAAGATCATTTTTTCAAACATCATCGACCTTTTTAACGTTATTTCGCCTATTAGACTTCTATACAATCAATTATAGAAATAAAGCCTATTTTTTTCCGTATTTTCCCTTTTCAAATAAAATGTAATAAAACATGAAATATTTTTTTGCTTTCGTTATTTTTTTGACCACTCTACCGCTATTTGGTCAATCGCTTAAAACGATGACGCCCGAGACGTTTAATATTTGGAATACCATCAAAGAAACCCTAATTTCTAACGACGGACAATATGTAGTTTATAATGTCGGAAATGAGTCCGGTGATCCTACCTTACATATTTATAGTCATGCCACCGGAAATACGATTCGTTTTCACCGCGGCAGCAAGCCTCAAATTAGTGCTGATAACCAATGGCTGGTTTTTAAATTATCTGCGGCCGTAGATACGATTCGACAGCTAAAAAGACAGAAGGTCAAAAAAGATAAATTACCAAAAGACAGTCTTGTAATTTACCATTTGAAAGATCGCTCTGTCACGACGATTCCAGATGTTCAATCTTATCAATTACCAAAAAAATGGAATGATTGGTTGGTTTATAAAAAAGAACTTATCCCAATTAAGCCCGAAAAAAAGATAGCAAGTGATACCACCAACACGAAAGCCAAAAAACCGAAAAAGCCAAAAAAGGAAGATGGTACCCTCTTGGTATTTTATGATTTAAAAACTAAAAATACGATTAGCTATCCTGGTGTTTTAAGCTATAAAGTTGCCAAGAAAAAACCTTCTGCTATTTTTTCTAACTCTGGGAAATACGATGGATTTAAATCTGGTGTTTATTATTTTGATTTTGATAAACAAAAAGAACAACCACTTTATCAAGGTAAAGGAAAATATAAAAAACTACAATTGGACGAGACCGGAGCACAAGCGGCCTTTATCGCCGACTTCGATTCAACCAAAGTAAAAGCACGACCGCTCTCTTTATTTTATTGGAAAAATGGTCGTGACGCGGCTCAATTAGTTACCGAGTCTACACCAAGTGATCGCTATAATGCGGTTAGTTTTCTTTCTGAAAATTACCAGCCCCGTTTTTCTAAAGATGGAAAAACTTTATTTTATGGTACGGCTCCTTTCCCGATTTTACAAGATACTAGTTTACTAAAAGAAGAAATTGTCAACGTCGAAGTTTGGCATTATAAAGATGCACGATTACATACCCAGCAGAAAGTCAACGCAGACGATGATAAAAAAGCAACTTATTTAAATGCTTGGAATATTACTAATAAAAAATCAATTGCTTTGACCGATGCTTCTGCTCCCGATCACCAATTGGCGGACGAAGGTAACGGAAAATATATCTTGGCGGTGGATGATTTCTCCGCGACAATTTCTACTAGCTGGGATGGTTATCCGAGTGTAAAATCTTTTTATTTGGTAGATAAAAATTCTGGTCAACGTAAAACAGTCGCTACCAATCTTCGGGCTAGTCCTCGATTTTCTGCGGAAGGAGATTTTGTTTTTTGGTATAGTTCTCCAGATACTGCTTGGTATGCTTACACCATCGCAGATCAACAAACTAGAAAATTGACCGATAATAATACGCAGCCATTTTACGACGAATTGAACGACCGCCCAATGCTCCCCAATAGCTATAGAACAGCAGGATGGACCAAAGGAGATCGTCATTTGTACATTTATGATCGTTATGATATTTGGCAGGTAGACCCAAAAAATTCAACAAGCAAAAAACGTCTAACCAAAGGTCGTGAAGATAATACGACCTATCGTTATATTCGTTTAGATCAAGAAGTGCGAACGATTGATCCTGATCAGCCTTTGCTACTCCACTATTTTAATCATGTAGATAAAACCAGTGGATATGCACATTTAAATGTCAAAACTGGAACCGTTTCCAAACTCACAGGTGGTGCTAATAATTATACACGAAGAGTTACCAAAGCCAAAAATTCGGATGCGCTTATTTTTACAAAAGAGAGCTTTTCAGAATTTCCTGATTTACAATTAACCAATTCAAAATTTGAAAATATTAAAAAAATCAGCGAAGCCAATCCACAACAATCTGAATATGGATGGGGAACGGCAGAGCTGTTTCAATGGACCGATTTAAACGGAGAAGTAATGGATGGGATGTTGATCAAACCTCCTAATTTTGATCCAAATAAAAAGTATCCAATGTTGGTCAATTTTTATGAACGAAGTTCTCAGGGATTGTATCGACACCGAGCACCATACCCACATCGATCTACCATCAACTATAGTTATTATGCCAACCGAGGTTATTTGATTTTTAATCCAGATGTTAGTTATCGTGTCGGGTATCCAGGTGAGAGTGCGTATAATGCGGTGATGCCAGGGGTGACAAAATTGATTGAAAAAGGTTTTGTCGACAAAGATAATATTGGATTGCAAGGTCATAGTTGGGGTGGTTATCAAGTGGCCTATATGGTGACGAGAACCAACTTATTTAAGTGTGCGGAATCAGGTGCTCCGGTGGTAAATATGTTTAGTGCTTATGGCGGAATTCGTTGGGGCTCAGGATTGAGTAGAATGTTTCAGTATGAAAATACACAAAGTAGAATTGGTGGAACGATCTGGGATAAACCGTTACGCTACTTAGAAAATTCGCCGATTTTTACACTAGACAAAGTGGAAACACCGCTCTTGATTTTACATAATGATAAAGATGGTGCCGTACCGTGGTATCAGGGAATTGAAATGTTTGTAGGGCTTCGCCGTCTCGGCAAACCTGCTTGGATGCTAAATTATAATGATGAACCACACTGGCCCGTGAAGCGTCAAAACCGAATGGATTTTAATATTCGAATGTCGCAGTTTTTTGATTTTTATTTAAAAGGTGCGAAGGAGCCGCAGTGGATGAAGCGAGGTGTTCCGGCGGTGGAGAAAGGGATTCGGCAGGGATTGGAGGTTAGTGAGGAGTAATGAATAATTTTTTAATGAATCATCGGCTTGTAGTCGAGACTGGTAATTAATAATGCCAACGATCGTGTAGCGGATGTGCGGATTAAAGAATTTTCAGATTAAGGTTAAAAGTAGGATTTTACATCTATAAATGGAACGTGCGGAGAAGCAACATATTTTTACATAAAAAAATTATTACTTACAGAAAACAGGCTTTACGGAGTAAAATAAATAAAATTAAAAAACAATAACTTACAATAAACACTATTAA
>JALZUU010000325.1 GCA_023300665.1 Saprospiraceae bacterium
TAATCGCTCCTGCTGGAATATTATCTGCAACTCCGTCTCCTACTGTAAACGCAAATGGACCACCTGTTAACGTTCCACCTTCCACATCACATGTTGGTGTTGTTGTATTTTCTGCACAGATAGTAGTATTAGCGGAAGCAGTCCAAGAAGCAGAACTTTCGCCAGAACCAGCATAAGCTAAAGATTCTGTAGAAGCAAAACTAGGAACAAAGTCCCCTGCTGTCCAAATGCCAGCAGCAACTGCAACTGAAGCTCTTTGGTGTCCTGTAGAACCCCATTCTACATAATCAATTAATGCAGTAGAGCTACCAAAATTATTGGTAGTATACAATCCCATTTCTCCATCAGCTCCATCTACTACGTTAAAATTATTTACGGTAAGTATACCACCTGGTTCTAAGTTAGTGTTTCCGCAATCTAAACTAGAATTACTTATCTGTTGATAAGCTGGAAAATCACATAACCAATATCCACCGATATTTACGGTTGTATTACCAATATTTTTCAGCTCAATGGTTCCTCCTGGAAGGATCTCATTAATTACAACTTGTGCATGAGTGTAATTGGTAAAAAACATTAACATCAATGCAAATAGCCAGGGAACTTTCCTTGACACTCTTCCATTGAAGATTAATAATAAGTTTAGTTTGATTTGATTCATAAAGCATTCGTTTTTTAGCGATTAAGTTTTAAATTCGCTATGTTAATAAAATGTAAGACAATAAACGCCCAAGGCGAATGGAGACCATTCGCCGAGAAAATTTAAGAAAGTAGTAGTTTTAGGACTTTTTAATGTATTTACTATTGAAGTATATTTTATACTTCTTAAACCTGTACTGACTTTTATTAGAAAGGGTTGTCTCTAATATTTTTTTATCTTTAATAATTGTCAATTCTGCGACAGTTCAAATTTAGAAATGGAGGGAATTTGTTTGAAAAAAATCAAAAAAAAAGAAGAAGTATTCAGAAGTTCTTTAACAGTACGGTTATAAATCCTCCTAGATTTAGTTAAATTTACCTTTAGTAATTATTGAATTTTATTTAAACAGCTTCTATATAAACCTTTAATCATCATGCGAATACTTCTTCAATTATTTATCCCTTTTAGTATTTTTCTTTTTCTAAGTAATAGCCTTTCTGCTCAAAAAAATGAATTATTAGGACGATGGGATTTAAAAATAGAAAAAGATGGAACCAAATTACCTTCATGGTTAGAAATTCGTAAGTCTGGACATCAAACCCTTGTTGGGCGTTTTGTCTATGCTTTTGGAAGTGCTCGTCCGGTAGCACATATCAAACAAATCGGAAATCAATTCAACTTCAGTATTCCAGCACAATGGGAAGCAGAAAAAGGGAAAATGGAATTTAAAGGAGCACTCAAAGAAGGCGTACTCTACGGAACAATGGTATATGTAGATAGCAAAGCTTATGATTTTACAGGAACTCGTGCACCCAAAATGAAATACAATCCAAATCCTATTTGGGGACCTCCTACCAAACTTTTTAATGAAGTAGACTTAACGGGTTGGACTGCTACCGGTAAAAATCAATGGACGGTCGAAAATGGTATTTTAACCAGCAAGACTTCTGGAGCAAATTTAGTAACCACTCAAAAATTTTCAGATTTTAAATTACATATTGAATTTCGATATCCTAAAGAAGGAAATAGTGGTGTTTACTTACGTGGGCGACACGAGGTACAAGTAGCAGATAATCAAGGAGATGCTCCTGAAGATATTAAGTTTGGTGGTATTTATGGTTTTTTAGAACCTAATCAAATGGCGGCAAAAGCAGCAGGTGAATGGCAAGCATTCGATATTACCCTGATTGGAAATCGAGTGACCGTCATCGCAAATGGTAAAAAAATTATTTCCGATCAAACTATTCCAGGAATTACTGGCGGTGCTTTGGATAGCGATGAAGGAGCACCTGGCCCCATTATGTTGCAAGGAGACCACTCTGCTATAGAATATCGAAATATTATGATTACACCAATTATGGAGTAGATCATTTCAATTGATCTTTTTAAGCTATTTGCTTTTGGCTATTGGCTATTTGCCCTCTTCAATCGAGAACGAGTGAAGCAAATAGCCAAAAGAAAAATGCAAATAGCCTTTTTTTAAGCTAGTTTTGGTTTTAAATTAAATTTCAACTCCTGATTCACATTACTCATTAAAACACTATACAATTAAACTTCTTATGTTAAAAATATATCAGGTTGACGCCTTCACTAGCGAACTTTTTAAAGGCAATCCTGCTGCGGTTTGTCCACTAAAGAAATGGTTGCCCGACGAAACGATGCAAGCAATTGCCGCTGAAAATAATTTATCTGAAACCGCCTTTTTTATTCCTGGAGAAGATGGATATGATTTAAGATGGTTTACACCAACAACCGAAGTAGATCTCTGCGGCCACGCAACCTTAGCGGCCGCTCATGTATTATTCGAAGAATTAGAACACGAAGGAATCGGTGTTTTATTCAATACCAAAAGTGGGATACTTACCGTCACTAAAATCGACCCTGGTATGCGGATGGATTTCCCAATGGATGTTCCAAAAGAACTGGCTGGTAACGCCTTGATTAACGAAGGAATTGGCATCACTCCAGAAAAAGTACTAAAAGGAAAATCAGATTATCTCGCTGTTCTCAGCAGTCAAGAAGCATTAGAAAAAATTCAACCAAATTTTGAAATCATCGCCAAACTCAAAAGTCGAGGACTCGTGGTCACTGCACCAGGAAAAGACGTAGATTTTGTTTCTCGCTGCTTTTTTCCACAAAGTGGTGTCGATGAAGATCCAGTAACGGGTAGTGCTCATACCATGCTGACACCTTACTGGTCTGAAGTGCTAAAAAAAGATACCCTTTCTGCTAAACAACTTTCCACTCGTGGTGGCAAACTCGTTTGTGCCCTCGATAATAATCGAGTAAAATTGTATGGACAAGCTAAGACGTACCTGCGGGGAGAGATTGAAGTCGCGTAGTAGTGAGGAATTGCAATTCGCCACTACTACTACAAAAAACACTATCTTTCCCAAAATTTTCACTCATTTTGACTCAACAACCCTACACTGATCAACAGCTTTTGGAACTCCTGTCCAATGACAGCCCTAAAGCTATGGAGATAATTTTTCGGCGTCACTTCGCTGGAATGGTGCAAGTTGTAAACCGTATGATCCACGATCAAGGTCGAGCAGAAGATCTAGTACAGGATGTTTTCTTAAAATTCTGGAAGCAAAAAGATCAGTTGAATATCAAAATTTCCCTAAAAGCTTATCTACGCCGTAGCT
>JALZUU010000326.1 GCA_023300665.1 Saprospiraceae bacterium
TTATAACGAAGAGTTGATTGAACGTAACGAGCTGAATGCTACAGGAGTACTGTACTACCAGTTAGAAACGGCAACTGAAACAGCAACTAAGAAAATGATCTTAGTGAAGTAATACCGAACAATTATTTGCCGAAAGGCAAGTTGAGATATAAAGTGGCTACTCCGTTTATTCGGGGTAGCTACTTTTTTTGTTTATAACAATTAAAAATAACTAATATTAAATTTACCTATAAGTAGGTATATCATTCAGTGTTCAATCCCATTACCTTTGTAACAGAAATACCTCCCACCATTTTTTATAATAACAATTGGTAATCATGCGATATAAAGTAATATGGTTTTTTCTAACAGGAGTAATGTTGCTGCTTTCTTTTGGGAAGGGAGTGGCACAAGAAGTAACTGATATTCGATATACAGTTGACGAAGTATTGCCTAAGGTATATTGTATCAATGGATTAGCAATAAATTTTACAAAAGAAAATAAATCAAGAATAATTTCTGCTCGAGAAATTAATCTTGGGAGTAGTGATAATATTGGAATTAAAGCTTTAAAATTAGAAAAACACCGCCTGAATGCAACGACTCCAGGAAAGAACGCAAATGATAAGATTGGGTTTACAGTAAAAGATCTGGGTAAGCATAAAATCGATTTGTGGGTAGAAGATTTTGGAGGGAACTGGGCTAGGAAAAGTACTTACATTCTAGTTTCAGATTTAAGCATAACAGAAGTAGAATCGACAAACGAAATCTACGCTAATAATTATCCTAATCCTTTTTCTGATCGTACTCAAATTAGTTTTGAAATGCTAGAACCTGGTTCGGCCAGTGTATCAATTTTAGATAATAAAGGAATGCTAATAAAAGAAATAAAATCAGTTTATCCTCAAGGAAAACAAACTATAGAAATAAGTAAAAGTGATCTGCCTGAGATTGGTGTATATTATTATCAAATCACCACTGGTGAAGGCAGTATTATAAAGAATATGATCATGGTGAATTATTAGGAGAGGAAAGAAATTATAATTCCATAATGAAGGTAGCCGCTCGGCTACCTTCCTCTCTTTTTTTATCCGTTCATAAATATAATTCTCAAGCCAAACATCAATGGTCGTCCTTTTGAATTATTCACAGTTGAATTCTCATTTAAGTTAATATCAAGATCATTATAGTCAATATTGGTAAGAGGAATCTTAACAAAAGGGCGAATAGATAATGCTATCTGATTGGAACGTGAAGTGTTAAATCCAAAATAAAAGGTAGCGCTATAATTATTCTCTTTTAAAAATAAATTTTTACTATCCTGCTCATTTAGTTTGGCTTTGATATTTGTTATATTAAAATCAACAGACCCACCATAAGAAAACCAGTTAAACTGATTGTCTATTCCAAAAGAAAAAGTTTGAAACCTTCCTAGTAATTTTATTGAATTAACGGTGTTATCAACTTCTGAGAGGACTACTTCTTCATCATCAAACCGATAAATCCAGTTTGCTTCTACGCCAATGAACTCTACTTCGTACCGAATTCCAAAAAGTAAACCATTACTTAACCCAAAAGAATTGAAAGGACTAATTGCATCAGTGTTAGACGAATTAAAATTGCTAAGAATTTCATTTGCCTTATTGGCATTAGTAAAACTTAGATCGTAGCCACTGCTAATTTTTAGTTGAGCGCTCAGATTGGTGAAAACCAATAGAAGAACAGCGAAGGATAAAAATATCCTACGAGTAAGAAAGGTAGTATTCATTTTATTTGTTTATAAGAGTTCAAAAGGTCTCTTGAGGGTACCTTTACAAAGTTACTAAATAAAAACTAAATCCTAATATCACATATATTGAATAATAAAATGTTTTTAATATTTGGAATTAAAAACATATTGTTTTATATTTGTAGCCAATCAAGGTATTTAAGGCTTTAGAATTAATTCGTCAATTCACTTAATTCTAGCAACTGTTTAAAAGCACAGTGTATTGATCTACCGAAACACTATTCTTTTTTTGAGTAATTAAACATCGTAATCATGGAAAAGACTTTATGGAAAAGTCACTGGTGGGCCTATGCCCAGACCAATTGGTTGAAGATTGTTGTCTTTGGAATTTTGTGTTTCATTTTTCTAAAAAAAGACCTCACTTTTCAACTTAATCTTAATGCTCCTCTAAAAGTAGAGGAAGCGGTTGATGAGCATCAACCAGATTTGAAATCGAGGAAAAGTAAATCTGAAAAATTAACAGATAAAACGACAGTTTTGTCTTCTGTAACTTCCAACAAAACTGGATTTCTGGATAATCTTTCTTTTAATGAATCAGAGATGGAAATTCAAGAAAAACCAACAATGATACAGCCAGTTGGAGAAATTGATGAATGGACCATCACGAGCTATATTGAGCGATTTAGCCATGTTGCGATTACTGAACAGGAGCGCTTTCAAATTCCAGCATCTATTATTTTAGCGAATGCAATATTCCATAGTTTTGCCGGACAAGGTGAAATTACTCGCAAGGGGCAGAATCACTTTGGGATTAAATGTACGACTGATTGGACTGGAAAATCAGTTAAACAAAGCGGAAATTGCTATCGAAAATATAATAGTGCTTGGGAAAGTTTTCGAGACCACAGTCACTATCTAAGTCAAGGTAAATTTAAAGGATTAAAAAAATACGAATTGACGGATTATAAATCTTGGGCAAAAGGATTGGAAAAATTAAAATATGGTGAGCAGTTAAAGATTTCTTATCAATTAATTCAATTAATCGAACAGCATAAATTGTATCAATTCGATCTGGCTGGGATCTAAAATTTTTCATTGTATTAAATAGATGATTTCTAAGGGATGTGATTATCTACTTAAAAATAATAGATAAATAAAACGGGATTTTCACTACTTGGTGAAATCCCGTTTTATTTTATTCTTTTGTTGATGTTTAAAATCTTTTGTATGGATGTGCCTACCGCGAATAAGCGCTAATCAATTAATTTATTCCAGGATATTTTCTTTTATAATAATAAACACCCGCTCCGTAGACCCAACCTTCACCACCACGTTTCGTTCTTACTTTAATCCAAGGTTCATCCGCTACAGAGGTTCCAAGTGAAATTTGCTCAGTAAACGGCGTGATCTCATTTAAAAAATGTACCTCCTCGAATAAAGCTAATTTGTTCAAAATAGTGCTATCCAAACTTGGACCATTTCGGATATTAAGTCCATCAATGGTAACATATAATCGAGTAGCAGTATTAGTTACGGTTCGTGGAAGTGTAGGAGATGCTTGTGGAACAGGAGTAGCAACTACTGGGGCAGTAACATTTGGAGTAGTAGCAGACATAGGGATACTGTCTGCATCAACAGATACAGAAGGATTTTCCTCAACAGTAGCCGTAGACGTATTCGCAGCATCGGTACTAGCATATTCCATTTTCTTTTTATTACAGCGAGGAATAGCGAACAGCATAAAGCTGATAAAAAACACGATAATGATCATGATTTCTAAACCTGGTAATATTGATTTTTTTTTCTTTGCCATAGTATTAATAAATGTTTAAAAAAAGACGCTGTATTTAAACTTGCTCTAAATTTCTTCATTAACTTGCAGAAAGAAATATATTAGCAATTTTTTTATATGAATAGAATATGAAAAATATGAACCAAAACTTAATTTATCAAATAGCACTTACTAAAATCCCCATGGTTGGTCTTTGGACAGCTCGCACGCTTATTGGTACTTGTGGAAGTGCAGAAGCGGTTTTTAGTGAAAATAAAAAAACTTTATCAAAGATTCCACGAATTTCATCAGGGATCGTAAATAATATCCTAAAAGCAGATCCAAAAGGATTAAGCGCTCCTGATCTTGAATTTATTAATGAACATGGAATCACACCACTTTTTTTTACAGATGCTGATTATCCTTCTCGATTAAAGCCTTTTTCGGATAGTCCAATGATCTTATATTACAAAGGTAATGCTAACTTAAATGCGGATCGTATTGTATCTATAGTAGGTACAAGAACCCCTACGGAATCAGGAAAAATACACTGTCAAGAGATTGTGGAAGGTCTCGCAAAATATAATGTTTTAGTGATTAGTGGTCTTGCGTATGGAATTGATGTTACAGCCCATCAGAAATGTTTATCTTTACAGATTCCAACCGTCGGGGTGCTAGGGCATGGAATGAGTCAAATCTATCCTGCGATTCATAAACCAATTGCTGCTAGAATGCTGGAGCAGGGAGGAATCTTGACACAGTTTGGTCCTGATAAAGGCCCAGAAAGAGAACATTTTCCAATGCGAAATGGAGTAGTGGCTGGTATGTCAGATGCGGTGATTGTAGTCGAAACTGCTCGTAAAGGAGGATCTATGATTACAGCGGAGTTGGCAAATGGGTATAATAAAGACGTCTTTGCAGTACCAGGAAGACTGAATGATCGATTTAGTAAAGGTTGTAACCATTTAATTAAGGCTCATAAGGCGCAATTATTGGAGTCAGCAGAGGATGTCGCCTATGTCATGCGTTGGAGTGAACAAGACGAATTAATACAAAAACAGACTGCTTTATTCCCAGAACTAGATGAACATGAAAAAAATATTTTAAACTTAATTGGAGAAACACATCAAATAAATATTGATCAACTAGCATATCAGGCAAAACTAAATAGTAGCGAAATGGCCACGATGATCTTAAAGCTAGAATTTAAAGGACTAATCAAAACACTCCCAGGTAAACGATTTGTCTTGATTCAATAATCATTATTATTTGATTTTGTCCATATACTTAGACATCATTTTAAATGAGAATAATATTCTTGCTCTTAATATTTCCGTTAACCTTATTCAATTGTGGATCTTCTGGCCCCGCAGTAGGCAATAGTAAAGCGGTTGATCCAATGCCAAATGCAAATAAAAAAAATCCTGCAAAGAATCTTATCTTGATGATCGGAGATGGGATGGGATTGACCCAAATTACGGCAGGTATCTATGATAATGATAATTCTTTGAGTTTTGAAAAATTTCCTGTTACTGGCCTCATGAAGACACATTCTTATGATAATCTTGTGACCGACTCTGCCGCAGGAGGAACCGCTATGGCTTGTGGTGTAAAAACCTACAACAATGGAGTAGGAGTAGATAAGGATGGAATACCTGTAAAATCAATTCTAGAAGAAGCAGAAGAGAAAAAAATGATGACAGGAATTGTTGTTACCTCATCATTAGTTAATGCTACACCAGCCTGCTTTATGGCCCACCAAAAATTAAGAGCTTTTACAGAACCAATCGCAGAAGAAATTGCTAATTCTGGTGTAGATTTTTTAGTAGGCGGTGGAAAAAAATATTTTGATCGTCGAGATTCTGATGAAAGAAATCTATCTAAGGAAATGGAAAATAAAGGCTATCAAATTGAAGATTTTATTGACCATCAAAAAATACAAGATGTCGAAATTATTCCTGGGAAAAAATTTGTTTACTTCACAGCAGATGATGATCCATTAACCAAAATTACCGGAAGAGACTACCTTCCATATGCTAGTAAAATGGGCGCAGAATTTTTAAAGTCCAATAGTGAAAATGGATTTTTTATGATGATCGAAGGTTCACAAATCGACCTTGGTGGACACGCAACCAATCTTAAATACGTAATGTCTGAACTCAAAGATTTTGATGAGACCATCAAACAAGTACTCCAATTTGCAGAAGCAGATGGAGAGACTTTAGTAATCGTAACAGCAGATCATGAGACCGGAGGAATGGGAATTAAAGAAGGGTCAAAATTGAATAATATTAAAGCTGATTTTATCTATGGCCGCCATACTGGAACAATGGTTCCTGTTTTTGCTTATGGTCCAGGATCAGAAAATTTCACAGGCGTTTTTGATAATACAGCATTATATAAAAAAATGAAAGCTGCCCTTATTACTATGGATAGTAGAGAGTGAAAATTTGAAATTGAGAAAAAAGAATTTGAGGGTGAACCTACAAAGGAAAACTCTAACTCACCTATCTTAAATATTTAGCCCTTAATATGAAATATAATACACTCGGTACAACAGATCTTAAAGTTTCTGAAATCTGTCTCGGTACCATGACTTATGGAGAACAAAATTCTGAAAAAGAAGGACATGAACAATTAAATTATGCAATTGAACATGGAGTTAATTTTATTGACACCGCTGAAATGTACTCCGTTCCTGGTCGTAAAGAAACCGCTCATAGCACCGAAAAAATTATCGGCTCTTGGTTAGGAAAACGAAAGGATAGAGATAAAGTAATTATAGGAACAAAAATTACCGGACCTTCGGAAGGAATTACCTGGATTCGTAAACCACTAGATTTTTCTCCCGCTTCTATAAAGACAGCGCTCAATGGTAGTCTAAAAAGATTGCAAACAGATTATATCGATTTATACCAACTACACTGGCCTGAACGAAAAGCCAATTTCTTTGGAAAACGTAGTTATATTCACGACGCAAACGATCCGTGGGTAGATAATATCTACGAAGTACTTAATACCCTAAACGATCAAATTAAAGCAGGTAAAATTCGGCATATCGGTATTTCGAATGAGACCCCTTACGGAGTGTTGCGCTATCTCGAAGAGTCCGCTAAAAATGGACTGCCAAGAGTGGTCAGTATCCAAAATCCTTATAGCCTACTGAATCGAACATTCGAAGTTGGTTTGGCTGAGATGGCCATTAAACAAAAAATAGGCTTGCTCGCTTACTCACCCTTAGCCTTCGGATTACTGACTGGAAAATATCATCAGAAAATCGACAAGCCATCGGATCGACTCAATCTTTATCCTGACAAAATGGAGCGTTACAGAAGTGAACAATGTTATAATGCTACGGCTCGTTACCTTGAGATCGCTCAAGCCAACAATATGAGCCTTACACAAATGGCGCTTGCTTATATCAATACTCGTCCATTTTTAACCAGTAATATTATTGGCGCAACGACGATCGAACAGCTAAAAGAAAATATCAGTAGTACGGAATACACTATCTCAGAAGAAATGGAAAAGGCCATCGAAGCAGTACAAAATGAGATACCTAATCCTGCTCCGTAGCCTTTGATAAATAAATTAAATTTACTCATTAAAAAAGCAGCTAATCATTTTACATGATTAGCTGCTTTTTGATTCACTAGTGAGCGTGGTGAAATTATAAAAGGAATTACAAATGCCGCTCCGAATGATAAGAAGACCTTACCAGCGGACCACTTTCCACATATTGTAACCCTTTTTGCAAACCAACTTCTTTATACATCGCAAAAATATCAGGATGAATATAATCTACCACATCCAAGTGCATTTTTGTCGGTTGTAAATATTGTCCGATGGTCAATACATCACAACCATGCGCCACTAGATCATCCATAACTTCGAAGACTTCTTCTTTCGTTTCTCCCAGTCCAACCATAATTCCAGACTTAGTTCTTTTACCAAAATCTTTCGTTCGTTGAATTTGTTCTAGACTACGATCATATTTCGCCTGAGGTCGAACTTTGCGATAAAGACTTTTAACCGTTTCCATATTATGAGAGACTACTTCTTGACCACCACTAATCATTCTTTCTAGGGCATCCCAAGTAGCTCTTACATCAGGAATCAGCGTTTCGATAGTCGTAGTAGGGCTGGCTTCTTTTGTCTGGACAACCGTTTGGTACCAGATTTCAGCGCCACGATCTTTTCGTTCGTCTCTATTAACCGAAGTAATAACCGCGTGTTTTACTTCCATCAATTTAATGGCTTCAGCAACTCGGCGTGGTTCATCTTCATCGTATTCTCCTGGTCGTCCTGTTTTTACGGCACAAAAAGAACAAGAGCGAGTACACGTATTTCCTAAGATCATAAAGGTGGCTGTTCCAGCACCCCAACATTCTCCCATATTAGGACAATTACCACTTTGGCAGATCGTATGTAATTTATATTGATCGACTAAATTTCTTACTTTTTTATAAGATTCACCAATAGGAAGTTTGACTCTAAGCCAGTTTGGTTTACGTCGGACAGGTTCTTTCTCTGATTTGTCAATGATGGGTAAATCCAGCATGTTGTTAATTATATTTTTTAACTAGTAGTTAGTAATCGGAATTACCAACGTTTTCCCAGTTGAATGTTTAAATAAAGGTTTAAGAAAAAAGGACGGTTTTCAGCATTAACAATATCGTTATTTTCTACTAAAATTGGCACTTTTCTTACAAAAACATCTAACATAAAACCTGCTTCAATCGCCTTAACAAATTCGTCAAAGGCACCCCAGTCTAAATGTACCCCTGCCTTAGCATGAAATCCAGGGACTAGAGAAATTTCTCCTAATCCACGAGAAAATCCAGCGGAGCCAAAGATATTCCGTTCATCCAGAAAAAAGTTGGCGTTTTCGTCTGTATATTTTTCGGTACTGATAAAATCTCTACCATCTTCTGATCTAAAAAATTCTAAATAATAGGGTTTAAGAACACCGAGTGTAGGACCGAATGAATAAGTATATCCTGCGGAAAGACCTCGATCTTTTGCTTTTTCCGTTAAATATTTTTTTTCTCCTATTGCTGCTCTAAGTGCAAAGAAACTATTTCGTTTACCAAAAATAAAGGAACGAGAAGAACGTCCATTAAGTCCTGATTGATAATCAAAACTTTGCCGATTTTCTTTGGTATGTTTTAATTCTCCTATCTCAAACTGATAAAAACGGGTTCGATAATAGGTTTTGATACGGCCTATATTTACACCTAAAGCAAGACCATGCGTATGTAGACGAATATCAAAGGTGAATTCTTTATCATAGATAATCCCAACTGGCGTATTATCAATCCGTTTGGGTTGGAAAGTACCTTGTGCATGCACATTGATCGCAAGGAACGTTAGGAAGAGCGTATAGACAATATACTTTTTCATAAAATCGCTCAGATTATTATTAATTAAATTGAAGTTGTTTTAAAATGATGTTCGAAATCGAAGATAAATGCTTGATTGTCAGGACGAAGCTCTTTTTGAGTTTCATAGCCTTAGCTATGGGACGA
>JALZUU010000327.1 GCA_023300665.1 Saprospiraceae bacterium
TTGTAACTTTTGACAGTAAACGATTTAGCATTTATTGCCGAGCCATTGGTAAAGATTAAATCTCTTTTATTGATTTCAATTTACTTTTCGTTAGATAGGCCAAGCCTTTTTTCGTTTTGATAAATTCTGAACCGTATCTTCTTTCACTGATGGCAGTTTTTGTTATTTGACCATTTTCGCTAATGATTAATTGTTTTGACATAGTAAAGCCAAGAAGTGTCCTGCCTGATGACAAGTCAATCGCGGGCATGTGATTAGCAGTATGATTTGAATATATTCTCCAACGCAATACTTTGCTATTAATATCGTAAGAACAAATATAATTTTCAGAATCTTGAAAGATATATTGATTATCTAAAATCTTAGGCTTTACAGTCTTGATTCCACAAGTATGTACTATTGCAGTTTTCCATTGTAGATGCAGTTCGTCTAAAATGCAAATGGTACCATCTTTCGTATACATTACGATATTGCCTTTTGAAATCTCAAAAGAGTAGTCTAAGTCAAGATGACCAACATTATCTGGGGTTTTAACCTTCCAAATCACGTTGCCAGTATCTACTGCCACCTTCCAGATAAACTTACTAGTAGTGTTTGCTTGAATTATGCACCCATCATGAAACTTAGGAATTGAAAAGGATTTAAGCTTTTTTGATTTGGTCAATTTTGTCCAATTGACAGACATTGATTCGTCAATATTTAGACAAAATAGATTAGTATACCCTCTCCACGATCCCGTAATTAGATAGTCATTTTGAATGGCAGCATATCCTAAAAAAGAGAAGTTGAGCGATTCCTTTCTTTCGACTTTTCCAGAAGTGAAATTTATACATCTAAGGAGCCCGTCGTTTTCTAAATAATAAATTGTGTTTTCAAAAGCAGTCAGATATCCGTAAGTACTAGTGATTTTTACTTCCCAAACTGATTCTCCATTAATGGGGTTTATTCTACAAAGAAATGTATTTCTTTCAGTTACTAAGATTCCATCTTTGTGCTTGAGTAGAGAAAGCCACCTCCCATGCAAATCTCTATTCCAGCTTTCTATAAACATTATTTTTTTTTAATGATGGTCCATCTTTATGAATAAAGATTCATTAGTATTATTAATTAACGTATTGAATTTCTTGATTACTTTAGCAAGAAAAGTTTCTTTTTTTTCATTTGACTTGCTGCTGTTTTTAACCACTTTTAGTTCTGATTGTACAATCTCAAGATAAGAAAATAAGCAGATTATTAGAAAAGTAAACTCAGTGAACTGCTATGAACGGCAAGTTAGTCTAAAGTTGCAATATCGAAAGGGAAAAATTTCTACGCCTCTAGCGTTTATGTGACAGATACTTAGATGTAAATATTTAGCGAGGTTGATAAATTGTTAACGACATTTACTATTTTTGCTTTTTAGCAGAAAGCCAACAAAAAATGAGTGAGATTACTAAAGATGTAAAATTATTTCTGATAACAGTTTCTCTCTGTATACTTTTTGTTCAAGGTTTAATTTTTACCTTCTCTCATTTTTTCGATTTCCAATATAAACTCCTCTTTGCATCAACAACCATTCCTTTATGCATGGGGTCTATTGTGTCCTCTATTTCTTCTTTTAGAAAAGTCGTTTCTAATGTAAGTGTACAGCTTAAGGTTGTAATTTCTCTGTTGATTTTATTTCTTCTTTTTTTTATAGCTGTGGCAGGAGCAATTGAAGCGTATTTTTATACTACATCTCGTGACGTAAACCTAGTAGACTTTGGTGTAGTTGCTGGGGTTAATTTGATTATTGTTGTCTATTGTATATATTTTGCTGATTGGCTTAAAAGAAAAGAAGATAATTCTAAAGGTGGTGCTAGTGGAGGTGATGATAATAGTTATGATGACAATGTTAAGCCAAAATTTCCCCCTGTCCTGCCTCTCGCACAATTAGACCTTAGTGATATTCAAAAAATAAAAGGTGGTATTGAAATAATAGTAACTTCAGTGCCCATAAGGCCCATGAAAAAGGAGCCAACAAAAGTCTATGAAAAAGCCAAAAAAAAGAGTTTGTGATATCCCTTTTATATGTAGCTATACTTATAGAATAGCCCAACAAACACAAGAAAAAGAACAATTAAGGCAATGAAAATCAAAAGACTCTTATCGCTAGAAGCTGAATAAACTTTATTACTATTATCTACTTTTCCCATAAAATCGTCCAATTTAACTTGTCCTTTCTTATGGCCTCTTTCGGTTTGGCTTGGCCTTTTTAGGCTTCGTGTGGAAGCTGACATGGTTTTTCTTTTTCGTTCGTAAATTACATCTATAACGCTTCAATAATGAATATACATGTTAAGATTAGCTGATTTAAGGTTGATTTAACAAGTATTGTCTATTCTGGTACAGTTAGTGCACTAAATATAGCAAAAAAAGGTAATACTAATATAGATACACGCCTTTTAATGGATTTTGATAATCTTATAATCAAGTCGTATTAAAAATATGCGCTTATGAAAAATCTTAAAAACAAAAGTGCTGATCCTGTTTTTGCAGACAAAAGTCTTTGGGCTTTCGTTGCTCTAATTGCTCTTTTTCTTTTGTTTGTAGTGCTATTTTATAAGTATAGCTACATATAACATCTTTGGCGAGAATCTCGCCATTTTTTCATATAGCTTATATGTCCCCCACTCTCCCATTCCAATTTTATTAGTTTTCAATCAAACTAATTCATAGTCTCTTTTAACATGAAGTAATCTTTATATGTTCAGTATATTGAAAAGCGTAAACACTCATTTACTTAAAATAATTATAATGATTACAAATCTAAATTTTTCAGATTAGCTTGCTCTCAAATCTAAAATGAAAGTAAAGTTTCTTTTATTCAGTCAGTAACAACTCTTTGACCGATTCCCAAATAT
>JALZUU010000328.1 GCA_023300665.1 Saprospiraceae bacterium
CGAGCCTATAAAAAATTTAAAGACGTCCTTTATAAATTTCCAACGGTACAACAGGCATGGTTTGATTTTAATATCGCTGCGCTATCTGTTTTTGTAAAAAGAAGGATTCAAGAGGCAACAAAAGAAACGGTACTTCCTACTCAGTTCTTGCATGTCACGCCAGTTTTACCAACAGCAGATTTAGAAAGAGATTTAATTTGGTATAAAACAAATCTTGGTTTTAGTGCATTACACATTGCTCCAGATTATGCGGTCTTAAGAAGGTCAGGAATTTATATTCATTTGCAATGGCATGCGGATACAAAAGACGATCCACTACTAGGTGGTTCGGTTGCTAAATTTTTTGTAAAAAATATTGATACACTTTTCCAAGAAATGGTAGACAAAGGAGTCGTTCCTCCAAACAAGCTTTCTAGAAGTACCCCGTGGAATACACACGAATTTGGATTGTATGACCTGAACAATAATGCAATTTTCTTTGTGGAAGATGTTTGATTGATAATTAATAATGGCGCTTCTAGGTGTTTATTTATAGTGAAGCTGTTTATTTTTTCGTTCTTTTGTGAAAAATTCGAAATAAGAATTTACGATTAAAAAAGTTAATCAATTATAAAAAATAAAATCACATAATATATGTCTAAAACCTATAAAAAATATCTCGCACATAATAAAAAACATACCGATCTACAATTTGCGACGGCGCTACTCCATTGGGATAAAGAAGTTTATTTACCTAAAAAAGGAAATCGTTTTCGAGCACAGCAATTAGCGACACTTTCTGCTATTTCACACGAGATGATGACCAATCGAAAGTATGGAAAATTGATTGAGGATTTATTTAAAAATAAAAAATCACTTAGTCCAGCGGAGCGTAGAAATGTAGAACTTTCTTATAAAAGCTATATTCGAAATAAATCTTTTTCTGAAAAATTTGTCATTAAAAGATCTCAAGCCATCTCTACTACTTTTGATGCTTGGCTCAAAGCACGAGCTGCCAATGATTGGTCTATTTACCAAAAACCATTGCAAGAAATGGTAGCTATAAAAAGAGAAGAAGCAAAGCTCGTTGGTTTTAAAAGCCATCCTTATAATGCGTTGCTAGATGAATATGAACCAGGTGCTACCGTTAGTCAATTGAACAAACTCTTTACAGATGTCCGCCGTCAGTTAGTAGATTTTGTAGCAGAACTTCGCAGTAAAAAACAAGTAGATGATACTTTTCTTTACAAAAAATGGAAAAAAGATAAACAATGGGATTATGGTTTGGAGATTCTTAAAAAAATCGGTTATGACTTTGAAGCAGGTCGTCAAGATATTTCTGAGCATCCATTTACCATCAACTTTAGTCCACAGGATGTACGAGTCACAACACGAGTAGATGAAAAGAATTTTGGAAATATGCTATGGTCTTGTATCCACGAAGGAGGCCACGCACTGTATGAACAAGGAATTCCAACGGAAGCTTACGGTACGCCAATTGGCAACTATGTTTCTCTAGCCATTCACGAATCACAATCTCGACTCTGGGAAAATAATGTCGGACGAGGACTCCCCTTCTGGAAAGCAAACTATAAATCATTGAAAAAGCAATTCCCAAAAAATCTAGACGGAATTGGTTTACAAAAATTTTATAAAGGAATAAATAAAATAACACCTTCTCCTATCCGAACAGAGTCTGATGAATTGCATTACCATTTTCATGTCTTGATTCGTTATGAAATTGAAAAAGGATTGGTAGAAAATTCACTAGATCCTGCCAAACTTAAAACGATCTGGAATGACCGCTATCAAGAATATCTTGGACTAGAAATCAAGGATGATAAAACAGGTATCTTACAAGACATCCATTGGTCACACGGAAGCATCGGTTATTTCCCTACTTACTCTTTGGGAAGTTTTTACGCCGCTCAATTTTACGCACAAGCGAAAAAAGACATCCCAAACTTAGAAGCAAAAATCAGCAAAGGCGATAACCAACTTTTATTAGATTGGCTCCGCAAAAATATCCACCAACATGGTGCACGCTATACCCCAAATACACTTTGTAAACGCGTGACTGGAGAGACCTTGAATTTTAAATATTTTATGAATTATGTGAAAGAAAAGTATGAGGGGATTTATTGATGTTGATTTGTTGGAGTGTTGAAACGCTGCGCTTGTTGAAATGTTGAGGCGCTGCGCTTGTTGAGATCTTCAACGTGTATATCTTTTCTGCCTGCCGGCAGGCAAGGTATCGCGAAGAAGCTATACATTTATTTTTATTGAATAATATTCAGCGTTTCTGTTTCTTTAGTTTTTAGAGTGGACTCATCGTTGAATTGGCAAATTCTTAGAAAAGTAGCAAGGCAAAAAATCATGGGAGCTCCCCTTAAGATCAGGGAAGAATTCCATATTTTTTTGTTCTTTACTATTTGCTCTTTACCTTCTTCGCAGTAGCAAATAAGAATCCTAAATGTAAAAAACGTAGAAACAAGGCAATGCTTTGTCTCTACGTTTTTTACACCTCAACGATTCAACAAGTGAAGCGATTCAACAAG
>JALZUU010000329.1 GCA_023300665.1 Saprospiraceae bacterium
GGTGAGGAGGTTTGGTAAATCAGGGTAAACCTCCTCTTACCTTCCAAAAATACAAAAAGCGTTTCCTTCAATCGAAGAAAACGCTTTTCAAATTAATTTTTAATGCTGTATAATTAGATTATCGAGCTATTATTAAAGCAAATTCGGCTTTAACGATTCAACAGTTCAATAACTAACTCAACAGTTCAACATATTCTAAGCCTCAAGTACTTTCTGTACTAAGTCAGCTGCTTCTTGTAATAAGATAGCAGAGTGTACTTCTAAGCCAGATTCGTCGATAATCGTCTTAGCGATGTCTGCGTTTGTTCCTTGTAAACGAACGATGATCGGCACGGTGATGTTGCCCATGTTTTTGTAGGCATCCACGACTCCTTGAGCTACTCGATCACAACGTACAATTCCACCAAAGATATTGATCAAAATTGCTTTTACTTCTGGATCACGTAAGATAATTCTAAATGCTTTTTCTACACGATCCGCATCTGCTGTACCTCCTACATCGAGGAAGTTAGCTGGTTCACCACCAGAAAGTTTGATGATATCCATAGTTGCCATCGCTAGTCCAGCACCATTTACCATACAACCTACGTTTCCGTCAAGGTTTACATAGTTTAGTCCAAAAGACTTTGCTTCCACTTCTACAGGATCTTCTTCGTCCGTATCTCTCAACGCTGCTAGGTCAGGATGTCTGAATAAAGCATTTTCATCCAAAGATACCTTACTATCAATTGCGATAACCTTATCTGTTCCAGTAACGATTACTGGGTTAATTTCAAATAAGCTAGAATCACTCCCTACGAATGCTTGATAAAGATTGTAGATAAATTTACGCATCTCTTTCAATGCAGCACCAGATAGGCCTAGATTGAAAGCAATTTTATTCAACTGAAAAGTCTGTAGACCTAAAGTTGGGTCGATATATTCTTTATGTAATAAATGCGGTGTTTCTTCTGCTACTTTTTCAATGTCCATACCACCTTCCGTAGAATAAATGATTACGTTACACTTTCTTTCACGATCCATTAAGATAGAAACATACATTTCGCTACAAGCCTCAAAACTAGGAACATAGCTATCTTCGGTGATTAATACCTTACGAACTAATTTACCTTCACCTTCCAACCCACCAGGAGTCTGAGGAGTTTTTAGCATCATACCGATAATATCGCTTGAAAACTGACGTACTTCGTCGGCATTCTTAGCAACTTTTACTCCACCACCTTTACCACGTCCACCTGCGTGAATCTGGGCTTTTACTACCGCATACTTAGTACCGGTTTCCTTATTAAGGGTGTGATAAGCAGCCACTGCTTCGTCTACATTATTAGCGACGATTCCAGCTGGAATGACCACGCCATACTTCTTTAGCAATTCTTTTGCCTGATATTCGTGTAAATTCATATTAAATAAGGTGTTAATGTAATTTTTTGAAGTCGTTATCGGCTTCTCAGCCACAAATGTAAGAGAATCCAGCATAAGTACCAAAATAGGTTGGGACATAATATAAAAAATCCCTATTTTCGGCCCTTAATTAAGCGTTAGTACACTGAGGTCAAAGGAAGCCTCTGTTTTTTGGGCATTTTTACCCATTTTACGCCTATTTTCACTTTAAAACTAATTTCAAACCTATGGGACCTGAATTAATTGGAAATCTATTTACACTGATGATGCTTATCCTGCTTCAATTAGTGCTTGGTTTTGACAACCTACTCTATATCTCCCTAGAATCTAAAAATGCCCCCCCGGACAAGCAGGCTTATGCTCGGAAAGTAGGGATTGCTCTCGCAGTTATTCTACGAATCGTTCTCTTATTTGTTTTGCTTAGTCTAATCGAAAAAGTACAAGACCCGATCTTTGATTTACATCTTGGCAATTTCGTTCATGGTAGCTTTAATATTCATAGCATTATCGTTTTATTGGGAGGAATCTTTATTATTTATACAGCGATCAAAGAAATCTGGCATATGATGGCTTTGGAGGAATCTCACGAAAATGAGAAAAAGACCAAGCAAAAATCACTTGCTTCGGTCATCACGATGATCATTATTATGAATCTCGTATTCTCTTTTGATTCCATTCTTAGTGCAATTGCTTTGACAAACGTATTGTGGGTAATGGCTACCGCGATTGTTATCGGTGGACTGATGATGATCTGGCTGGCAGATCGTGTATCTGACTTCCTAGCCAAAAACCGAATGTACGAAGTCCTTGGTCTTTTTATCCTATTTTTAGTAGGAATTATGCTGGTATCCGAAGGCGGACATCTAGCGCATTTAAGCTTCTTCGATTTCCCAATCACGCCAATGAGTAAAGCGACCTTCTATTTTGTGATTGCTATTCTTGTAATTACCGATGTGGTACAAGGACGTTACCAGAAAAATCTATTGGCGATCAAGAAAAAGACAACGACGATTCCAGTAGATACTCAATCAGCTGCTTCAGAAGCTAAACAATCTGGTCAGAAAGGATAATTAACTAAGATTTACCTTTAAAATATACAGAAAACGGCATCTATCCCATTGGATAGGTGCCGTTTTTGTTTCTTTAGTTTCAATAATTTGGAGCAACATTTAAAGAAAAAACGTAGGGGTTGCCTCTGTTTGGATTTTTCTTCAAAATTCTAGTTTGGCAGACAAAGCAATGACATTACTAGGCCTGATTTTAAGATATCGAAAACATTTCCATTACTTTTGTCATTTTGGGTATGTCATTTGATTATATTCAATCAAGTTATTTAAACTTAAAGCACTTCACAACAATTTTTATTATGAAAAAAATATTTACTTTATTCTGTTTATTCTTGTTTGCAATCACCTTATCTGCTCAAACAGTTGTTTTGCAAAGAACTTCTGACTTGATGCCTCAGCTTTATCAAATTTCTGGACAAGCTGTTTTGGAGGAGTTCGATGATGGTAGTCTAACCTTAAGACTAACAGAAGATTTTGATACTCCTGCTGGCCCTGACGTAAGAATACTTTTAGGAAATTCTTTATCCTTAAACGGAACTGTAGAGATCGTAAACTTAACTTCCATAAACCACTTTGATGGATCGCGAACTTTTAATGTTCCTTCAAGTGTAAGTATTGATGATTTCGACCGAGTATTATTCTTCTGTGTACTATTTAATCAATTTTGGGCTGCTGGCTCATTTGGTGATGCCACTAACCCAAATGGAGGAACTCCTATCTGTGAAGAAAGTACCGTTAGTATTTCTAATGGAACAAATGTGACGAATATTTGCCCAACAGATGACGTGGATGATTTGGTAACCTTTACGAATAGCTTAGAAGCATTGGGTAGTAATTATGCTTATTTGATTACGGATGAAAATAATATTTTACAAGAAGTAGTCACTGGAGAAAGTTATGATTTTTCAGGATCGACCACTACGGCTCAGCGTGTTCATGGTGTTCATTTTGATGGAACGCTCATGCCTGTAATTGGAAGTGACCGATTAGCTACTACGGCTTCGGATTGTTTAGTTCATTCTACAGATGCTGGATTTGTTACCATCAATAAAACAGCTACTTGTATTTCAAGTTTTCAATGTGAAGAAAGCTTAACCGCTACCACTGACTGGGCAACGACGACGGATATTTGTCCAACGGATGATCAAGATGACATCGTAGAATTACGTAATAATTTATTTATTCCACCGGGAGAACATTATGCTTATTTAATTACGGATGCGAATGAAATTTTACAAGAGATCGTACTTGATTCTCTTTATAATTTTTCAGGATCTTCTACAGATGAGCAACGGGTGTATGGAATGCACTATGATGGAACTATCAACGCTGCTGTTGGACAAAATCGTTTAGAGACCACTGCATCAGAATGTTTTATCCACTCTGGTGGAAATCTATTTTTAACCGTTAATAAAACGGGAGCTTGTAATTCAATTTTTGTTTGTGAAGAAAGTTTAACCGCTACCACTGACTGGGCAACGACGACGGATCTTTGTCCAACGGATGATCAAGATGACATCGTAGAATTGCGTAATAATTTATTTATTCCACCGGGAGAACATTATGCTTATTTGATTACAGATGCGAATGAAACGCTACAAGAGATCGTACTTGACTCTCTCTATAATTTTTCAGGATCTTCTACAGAAGAGCAACGGGTGTATGGAATGCATTATGATGGAACTATCAACGCTGCTATTGGACAAAATCGTTTAGAGACCACTGCATCAGAATGTTTTATCCACTCTGGTGGAAATCTATTT
>JALZUU010000330.1 GCA_023300665.1 Saprospiraceae bacterium
ATGTCCGAGTGGTCCATTAGAAGTACTTGAGATGGATATAAAGTATGTTTGGGTAGAAGGAAAGCGTAAATACGCCTATATTTTGACTGTAATTGACACCTTTACGAGATATGTACTAAGTTGATTTCTAGCATGGAATAAATTTACTCCATTGTCTACTGCAAAAGCGGTACATCCAAAATAAGACTTTAAGATATCGTAATAAAGATTGGCGACTAAGATTTTTTCCGCAGAGTGACCTGTAATTTCAGCAATCGTTGCTATTTCTTTAGCATAATCTTCAGAAATAAATGCTTCGCGATAAGACGGGATTAATTCGTAAATAAAATCTATGCCTTCTAAATCTTTTAAATAAAAATCAAACAATTCATTCATTTCGTTTTTAAACGCTCGTAAGAATTGCCACCTTTCTTGAGGGGCTAAATCTAAATTTACTATGTATTGAGGAACTGTCATGATATTTATTTTTCATAACAGTAGTTTTTTAATATTAGTTCCTTTTTTTCAAGACCTTATTCACCAATTAAAGTCGTGCAGTGCGCTATCACTTCACGACCAATTTTTTCAATATTTTTTTACCATCACAAAATTCAAATCTTAGAAAATACAGACCAGGATTAATATCCAAGTCCAATACATTTTGCCCTTCAAGTATGTCTATACTTTGAACAAAATGACCAGTGGCATTTAGAACAATCACCTTCTCTACACTGCAGAAATCTGCCGGCTTCTCCCATTGAACCCTATCAAAAGTTGGGTTGGGAAAAAGTTTAAGGAAAAAATCATCAGACTCTAGAGTATCTACTTTCGTCAAAGAATTTGGATTATAGAAAAACCCATCTAAATACTCAATCCGTCTAATTAACCATTGTTCGATATAAGTAATATCATCTTCCCCTCCAAATTCATATTCATCCCAAGCCATACCCTCTCTTTCGTAAACCCCATTTGAATCTAGGTAATTATACTGCGTATAAAATGGAGCTACAATTGCTTCTGTTGTAATGATCGTATTCCTAAGCTGAGTCCACCGCTCTTCAAGTCTTTCAAGAAATCCACCTGGGTTCGTATCATTTCTCAATCTTTCATAAAATCCATTCGTCAGAATCCCTTCGGTGTAATTATCTAAATTTCCATTCCAAAAAAGACCAAGAGAAGCATTTAAATCCCATGGAACATAAAAATAGGGTTCGTCCTGATCATATCGAGCGATAAAAATATTCTTTCCGGTATTGTCTTGTGCTCTTAGTAAATTCATGAAAATAAAATAGTTGACCGCATTGTCAAGTTTAAATTGATCTTGATAATTTTCAAAAAAGTCGTCACTATTTTCATTAATAATAAAATTAGCTAGGCCGTATAAACTTGACCATTCAATAATATCTGTGGGATACTTATGTTCAATTCCATCCCAAAATTCATCGTTATTATTAAAACTTGGCAAACTGGTAAAACTCGAAACGCCCCAATCAACACCTTTATAAAGTCCTCCTCGAATTTCAGTCTCTGTGTTTTTCTTTAGCTTGAGTTGTTTTCGGTCTACTCGTTCACTCAGTCCATAAACTCCTTGATAAGCCCCATTAAGAAAAACTTCAACGAACGCTTGATGGACTCCATTAATCGCTTCTGGTTCTTCATTTTGATAATAAAGGTTATCCATGTTACGCCAAAAGTCAAAAGATAATTTACTCCGAAGTCGAAGTGGTTCACGGTAGAAGGCCTCTAAATTCCAATCATCATCACTTCTCATTCCAAGAAGTGCGACATTTTCCTTTTCGGTTCCCAACTCATCATTCCAAAATTCAATACGTAAAGATTTTTTTGGTAAAACTTGACTAGAACCACCACGATATTCAATGCCAATATCATGCTGTAGCAAACTACCATTTGATTCACAAAGCGATAATTGAGCATGGACACGCGGTTCATCTACAATCGTATTATTCGTCTGAATTTTAATGATTGGTAGTTCTGAAAAATAAAGATTATACGTATTATTTTGATCATCTTGAACGGTATAAGCAATTCCTTTTTCAAGATTTAAGACTGGAATATCAAAAGTATAATTAACCCCTTTTCCTGCAATCGTTGTTTTAGCATCAGGATACATTATATTAAGCGCTTCTAATGGCTGATTAACCAAAATTAGTTGTTTGGACGCATCAACATTAAAATAACGATCGGTAATCACTACTTGTGCTTTCATAGAAAAAATCATCAATTGGAAGACAATAAAAAAAAGAAGATATTTAGAATTATCCATTTATTGTTTTTTTTAGTAGAGAAGCTATTTAAGAATTTAAAGATAAATAAATTAAGGATAATGGAAAGAAATCCTATCTAAATTCTTTTGTTAAAAACAAACAAACCATCCGAAGTCAATCGAATGGTTTGTTTATATTAAAAATAGAAGAAAGAGTTGATTGGCTTATTTTCGGCCAGCCTCGTCTTCTGCTGCTACTTCTTCAGATTCAATATCATCCATTTCAATCTCTTCGGCAGATTCAATATGGGAAGTAGACATGCTATGAAAAGCAAGATGTGCTTTTTGTCGTTGAGATCGATCCAAATTTCGCTTGGCAGTTTTGTCGATAAACTTTGAGTCCAAATTTTTCTCACAAACAATGATCGCTTCATCATGTCGATCTAGATAATAAAGAATATCTACTAGGTTTTGGAAGGCTGCTTTCTTCAGCTTTTTTGTCTTTTTATCCTTATCAGATGTTTTGTCTAAAAGAACAGAAAAATAATTGATGATGGCATCAAATTTAGCTTGCGTACCTTCAATTGGCTGATTATACTTTACTGATTTAAATAACATCTCAGTTGCCTGACAAGCATCATTCCATTTTTTGTATTCTGAATGTTTTTCAGATTTCATTCTTTTTAAAGAAAATCTATAGTTTACTGGAGCGTATCCATATAGACTATTTAATTGAGAAATAGCTTTCTTATAAGCTGCAGATGGATACTGGCTTCTGAAGTCGTATAATCCTGGACGGTGTTTATCTTTATATTCTTTGTAAGCATTAGTAGAAGAACGATGAGCACCAGTAGTAGCCGATTTTGATTGATCTACTTTAATCGTTTTCACTAAAGCTAGGGCTTCATCACTTAATCCTTCATCAACACTTACATCACTTTCTTCTGCTTCTACCACATCATCAGCGGAAAGAAAAGGATTGTCTTCTAATTCCTTTTTCTTAGCAGCAGCAGCTTCTTCTTTTTTCTTTTCGTATTTAGACTTTTCACCTTCTTTTTTCTTTTTATTGTAAGAAAAAGGATTGCTTTCACCATAAATGTATAAAGTTCCTCGACCATTTGCGCTAGCAGAATAAGTATACTCTGTCCATCGATCTACCACCTTACCTTCTTTATCTTTCTTTTCTTTTTTCTGAGAACTTTTCTTTGCTGATCCAATGGTAAAACCGTAAATACTGAGTACTCCTTTAAGTCGTGGATTTTCTTCGTTGCGTTCCCAACCAAAAATAACCTTTTGGTGTGGATCAATATCAGTAGCGTAAGTTCCTTTTGCAAAGAGATCGTAAGTTCGATTTTCAGGTGCAATGTAATTTTGTGGAAGTCGTGTCTTTTGAACGGTGACCACCTTGTTTTTAAATTTCGCTTTTTGAGCGTTTAACCCTGTACCGCTTAAAAAGCAAGCACAAAAAATGACTAATAATAGCGTTGTTTTTCGCATAACAATTGATTAAAAGGTAATTGAAGTAATTAGAAAATTTAGTACAAAAGATTTATCTTGTAATCATAAAGGTACAATTTTTTATTTTTGTTACCAAATAAATTACATGTTTATTAAGAATAATAATGTTTTGGGCACTAGATTGAACAGCAATTATGTCCGGTTGAAACAATGCTGATCCGTGTTATTAAATCTCTCTTTGTGTGGAATTACAAAGGTATAAAGGAATAACAATAATAAAAATTAATTTTGCGTTAAATTTTGTTATAAATCCAATTTTATTTTTTAAATATTTTTTCATACTCCTTTCTATGACTTCGTTGGTTCCTAGAAAGATTTACTGTAACTTGTCCCTACAGACCTACTGGCGTTATATCCAGTGAAGCTTTTAAGAAACCCTATCAATGCTATTTAATTCGCTAGAATTCTCCATATTTCTTCCCATTGTCTTTGTACTTTATTGGTTTACTAATCGAGATCTCAAAGCACAAAACACCTTGTTGCTCCTTGCTAGCTATCTGTTTTATGGATGGTGGGATTGGCGATTTCTATCACTTATTTTTTTCAGTTCGACAGTGGATTATCTAGTTGGAAACGAATTAGCAAAAACAGAAGATTCAACAAAAAGAAAAGGGTTATTATGGATAAGTCTGCTGGTCAATTTAGGATTATTAGGAGTTTTTAAATACTATAATTTTTTCGCTCAGAGTTTTGCAGACGCCTTTTCGTTTTTTGGTTCCCATATCGATCCTGGTCGATTAGATATTATTCTTCCCGTTGGTATCAGCTTTTATACTTTTCAAACACTTAGTTATACGATTGATATTTATCGTGGTAAACTTACCCCCAGCAAAGATCCGTTGTCGTTTTATGCATATGTGAGTTTTTTTCCGCAATTAGTTGCCGGACCTATTGAGCGAGCAACCAATCTCCTACCCCAATTTCATCAGCATCGGCAATTTGATTATCAAAACGCAGTCCGAGGTGTGGTGCAGATTATTTGGGGATTATTTAAAAAAGTGGTGATTGCGGATAATTGCGCTTTTATCGTCAATCAGATTTTTTCAGATTATTCTAATTATTCGGGTAGTACCTTGGTGGTGGGTGCGGTGTTATTTGCGTTTCAGATTTATGGAGATTTTTCAGGATACTCCGATATTGCAATTGGTACCGCACGATTGTTTGGGTTTGAATTAAAAACCAACTTTTCCTATCCTTATTTTTCTAGAGATATCGCAGAATTTTGGCGACGCTGGCATATTTCCTTGTCCACTTGGTTTCGCGATTATCTTTATATACCCTTGGGAGGAAGTAAAGGAGGCACTCGAAAAACTATCACAAATATTTTTATCATTTTTATAATAAGTGGATTTTGGCATGGTGCCAATTGGACTTTTGTTTTTTGGGGATTATTAAATGCCATTTATTTTCTACCCTTATTATTCAGAAAAAAGAATCGAACTCATTTAGATTTGGTCGCAAAGGATCGCATTCTTCCAAACCTTAAAGAATGTTTTGGAATGTTGTCTACTTTTATTTTAGTGATTATCGGATGGATATTTTTTCGAGCAAAAACCATCGAAGAAGCTTTTGACTATTTATCGATCATTTGTTCAAGTTCATTATTAGAAAAACCGTATGCTTTTGGTATTGGATTAGAAAAAATAGGAATTACTGGAATAGCAATTATGGTAATGATTTTGATAGAATGGTTTGGTCGAAGAAAAGATTGTCCGATTTGGATAAATGAAAAACGTCCTACCTATTTACAGTGGGTAATTTGTTATCTATTGCTGATGCTGCTTTTTTTATTTGGTGCTCCGCAACAAGATTTTATTTATTTTCAATTTTAGAATGAAAAAATTTATTGGACATATCGTTATTTTAGGATTGGTTCTCGCCATCTCTATTGGATTTATTCTATCCAAAGCAAGCGGACATTCGGATGCTTTTTATTTAAAATTTACCGGTTCTAAAAAATCAAATTTGATCCTCGGCAACTCTAAAGCTGCGCAGGGTCTACAGCCAGATGCATTCCAAAATGAATTCCATAAAACTAAATTCTACAATTATGCTTTTGCCATGTATTCAAGTCCTTATGGAAAAGCCTATTTAGAAAGTATCAAAAAGAAACTCAACACGGATGAACACAATCAAACCTTTATCTTAACCATCGATCCCTGGAGTTTATCTTCCAATACCACTGATCCAAATGACAGCCTAAATTTCCGTGAAAATAAATCCTATATCGCCGGCATTTCCAACCCAAATCAAAAAATAAACTATCAATATCTTTTTAAATATTTTGACGAAAGTTATTATAAAATGCTCACCAAAAACCCTACTGCTTATTTACATAAAAATGGTTGGTTAGAGGTAATGCTCCCTACCGATTTATCGAGTACAGAAAGAAGAACCGGTTTTACCATGTCTGATTATCAAAACAAAGTAAAGAACTATCATTTCTCCAATCTTCGTTATCAATATTTACTAAAAACCATTCACTATCTAAAAAATTACGGCAAGGTTTACTTGGTCAGACTCCCCGTTCATCCAAAATTAATGGAGATAGAAAATCAATTGATGCCTAAGTTCAATCAAGATATTCAGAGTGCTATTAATTTGTCAGCAGGTTATCTGGATATGTCGCCAGATAATAGTCTTTATCAATATACAGATGGTGTTCATTTAAGGAAGGATAGCGGGAAGAAGGTATCAAAAAGGATTATAAAAATCTTTCAATAAAACGGCAACTATCATGAATAACATTCCAATCTTATTGATTTATTCTCGTGTAATTCTTGGAATAGGAATACTAATACTCACCTTAAGTACTGGTATAGCCTACAAAGAAATAATATTTACCTTTATTATTATTGGATTTCTAACCGATGTTTTTGATGGTATTGTAGCCCGAAAATTAAAAATTGACTCAGATTTAATTCGGAGATTAGATTCTAAAGCGGATCGAATATTTTGGTTATTGATTTTGCTGAGCACTTATCTTATGTATCCAGATTTCATTAAAAGCAAAAGTCTTCAAATTATTCTAATTTTAGTTTTTGAACTTTTTGCATTTCTAGTAAGTTATTTAAAATTCCAAAAAATCCCTGCTCCTCACAACTACCTTTCAAAACTATGGGGATGTTTTGTTCTCCTTTCACTTTGTGAAATTGTTCTTACTGGTTCTTCTAATTTACTTTTTAATTTAATGGTTCTCACCGGAGTCTTGTCTAGGGTAGATAGTATGTTTATTTACAAAATTTTAGAAAAATGGGAAAGAGATATCCCAAGCTTTTACCATGCTATTCAGATAAAAAAAGGTAAGCAGATAAAACGCACAGATCTTTTCAATTAAATCCAAACTAAAGGCCCATACTACTGGACATTTTCCCATATTCTGCCTCCCAGCTCCGGCAGTTCCGCTGGAGAGGTGCAGCAGCCCGCTCTCTAATAAGGAGTACTTTTATTTCCTTTCTCTTTTTTGCCCGTTCCTTGAAAACAACAAACCTTCCTCCAAAACTACCACTTAAAAGCGCGGATTCTCCTTTAGGAGTTAGAGGCGAGCGATGGCACATTATTAAGCTCTTTCTTCATGTTTTTTG
>JALZUU010000331.1 GCA_023300665.1 Saprospiraceae bacterium
TTTATAGAAAGTTGGAATGAACAAGATCGCTGGTGGACAAATGAGGAGAATGGTATTATTCCACAGTTCACTCAATTTACCCCCGCAGAATATGCAGCAATGATCAATGCAGATATTGATGGAGCAGAAGGAACATTGATTGGTGAAGGGACAGATTGTGATGGGCAGTCATCTTATGCATTAGGAGTAAGAAATGCTGATCCTAATGTTAGAGTTGTAATGGGAGGATTGGCTAATATAAGATATGAAAATATGATGGGAGAAGGAGATATTATTGTGTATGATGATCCAATGCAGGCAGATATATTTGTAACGGCATGGGATTATTTTATTACTGGAATGCGAACTTGGTTTGCTGCTAATAGAACAGATGGAAATGATTTTCCAATAGATGTACTTAATTTTCATCATTACTCGGTTGATAATCATAATTTATTTGCTGCTAATTGGCGTAGTCCGGAAGAAGATGAATTTCGGTTACAGGTTCAAACCGAGATAGTTGTTGAGATGGAAAGTGCCGGATGGCGTACAGCAGATGATTATAGAGAATTATGGATATCTGAATTTGGTTACGATACTAATCAGGAGACTGCTCCGAATTTTGATTTATCAGCTTTTGCTGATCCTGATTTTGATGCTGAAAGATTACAGGCACAATGGAACGCTCGAACTTTCTTAGAGCTATACGCTGCGGGTGTTGATCGTGCGATGGTGCATCATTTTCGGGATGCACCTGGAGGTGCAGCTTGGGACGGATTTACTGGATTGGTGGATGCGGATGATAATCCAAAAGAGTCTTGGTATTATGTTTTTGGACTAAAGAATATCTTGGAAGGATATAGTTTTGTTGAAGATGAGTCAACAGAGGATGAATGTAATCTAACAGCCACCGATACTGATTGTGATGCTGACTGTACGCGAATCTATCGTTTTGAGAATGAGGAAGGAAACAGAATATGGGCAGTTTGGAGTCCAAGTAGTTGTGGGATAGAATATACCCAAACGTTTACTGCTGCTGGCCTTAATGAAAATTGGGCACTCTTAAGACTTGGTAGTCCTAGTATTCAAGGTATTAGGGAAGAGTTGACATTAACTGGTGGAAGTCTTGATTTGCAAGTAAATGAAACACCTCTTTTTATTTTGGAAGAAGGAAGAGAGGATAGACCGGAATGTCCAACTGTGTTAGTAAATAATACAACTTGTTCCAGCGCATCTTTAGATATTCAAATACCTACAGGCCAAAATTATGATTCATATCAGGTTTGGTATGGTGAATATGATCCTGAAACTGATCCTGTCTTTGATCCTGACTTTGGTGCTCTTGGAGGAAATCTAATCAGGTTCGGCTTCGATTTTGATGGAACAAGGAGTAATTTGATTTTAGATGGTTTAAGTCATTCGACTAGTTATGTGATCTATGTATTACCAGAAAATGGTAGTGGAATCCCTCTTATTCCAAGCGTTGTTGATGAAAATGTACCTTGTGCTACTTTACTTGAGACTGCTGCTGATGTTTCTCACTGTGGACTTCCTATTTATGACCCTACGTTTGCTACAACTACTCCAGGTCCATTTACTCAGCAGAGTGATTTATTATTTGATGATCAAAGGGATGGTAATTTTAATTTTTGTACTACTTACTTTAATGATATGGGAGAAGAGATTCCGCATGATATGAGCGTGTTTAATGGTGGAAATAGATGGCCTGAATGGGTTTCTTTTAATAGTGAATCGGATGTGAATGAGGTAACAATTGAATTTCTAGAGTCAAATTATATACTAGATCAACTAACATTTTTTGACGCAACTTCAGCTGGCTTTGTGACTTTTGAGTGGTCATTAACAGGAGAAGAGGATGATTATACTACTCTGGTCGAATACTACACGAATAGAGGACAAAGGTTTTGTATCGAGCATGAATTTAATCCGATGACGATGAGAGATGAGTGCGTTACTGAAGGTTTTGGAGCTTGGCATACACTTAGTAATTTTGAACAGCCAGAAACGGGGATAAAATTCTTAAGAGTTACTTCAACTAGTAATGAAGCAAGATTAACTGAGCTCTTTATTTGTGGTCGTCCTGGTTGTGCTGATGATGATCTTGTAGTTGCTCCTGTTTGTAATACCGCTGATTTTGCTACCTGTGCCGAATCAACATTTTTTAATGAACTCGTAATACAAGGAAATAGTGAAATAGAGACACATCTACCTAATAATTTCTCTAATTTTAATTATCCTTCTTCTTTTTTCAACGAACGAGGCCCCAACCAATTAATTCCTGGAGTTGCTTATGCCCCTGTAGTAGAGACCTGTAGTGGAGGCAATTGTTCCACCGAGACTTTAAGTTTTACGGTACCCAGTATTGGAGATTGTGTACTAAATTATGCCCCTGTTGATCCAAGTGATCGCTTTTTAGGAGGATGCACGAACTATTCTTTAGCAGTTGATCCTGCTGCAGAAGGGCAAGAAATACAACTATGGATATCTTATGATGGACCTTTTAATAATAGTAGTACTGATCACCCTTTAGTGCAGAACTCAAATGCTGAAATGCAAGTACTTCCTATCACTTTTAATCCGTTAATTGGATGGAATTTTAGATTCTTCTATGAAGAATGTGGAGAGAATGTTTACATTGCTTATCGTTATATATCTGATGATAAATCAAGTGGATTACACACACTGAATTTAACTGCAGGCACTGGACCAGCAGTTAGTGTACCTTGGCAACTTCATTGTGTGTGCGATCAATCTAGTCCATATTTGTTAATCGAAGATTGTATTGTAACTGACATCGTTTACGACTACCTAGAAGTCGGAGAAAAGCTGCGACATAGAGAAATAGCAAGGCCTTCAGTTGGTCCACAGCAACTTTTAAAAACGCATACGCATAATATTTCTGATGCTAGATATATTTATCACCTTAGCCATCCTGAGGATGCTGATCGGTTGCGTTTTAGAGTGAGTGATTCCAGCCCTTGGCTTGATCTTGATTTGAATTCCATACCTTGTATTACGACTAGTGATTCACCAACGGCTACTAAAAACGATCAAACGACTGAAGCTGAAGCGAATATTACCCTCGAAAATGACTTAACCTTATATCCTAACCCTACTCGTGATTATCTAAACGTAGGAATTGGTGAGTCAGCGAATCTCCTTCTAATCGGAGTAGACGGAAAATCGCATGATCTTCGAGAGTTAAAGAAAACCAGTTTTGGCTATCAGTTTTCTACCAGCCATTTGACGCCTGGTCTTTATTTATTAAGAACGATTGATAACGCAGGTAAAGTTCAGACTGGAAAGTTTTTGGTTAGAGAGTAAGTACTAACTTCTTTTTCTAGAATTTTCTATAAAATTACAAAGGCATCTCATTTCGAGATGCCTTTGTTCGTTTTTGTAAAAATCCCTCCCTAAGACCGTAACCCCTTCGTAAAATTCGATTTCCACCCATTAAAAGAGCAACAAGAGTCTATATAATTACGTAATTTTATACTTATAAATAATTCTACTTTAAATATAAACCAAGTTAAAAAATAAAACCACCATTCTAATGAGTAAAAATGGAAAATCAAACGGTGTAACTGCCGCTAAAAAAAGTGTCAAAACAGATCAGTTTAAAGGACACGATTATTATAATATTGATGATTTACTAAGTGACGAAAATAAAATGGCTCGTGGTGCTGTCCGTGAATGGGTAAAGCAAGAAGTGAGTCCAATCATCGAAGATTACTCCAATCGAGCGGAATGTCCGCATCACTTGTTTAAAGGATTGGCGGATATTGGTGCTTTTGGTCCTAGTTTACCAGTCGAATATGGCGGTGGTGGAATGGATGAGATTGCTTATGGAATCATCATGCAAGAGCTGGAAAGAGGGGATTCAGGAATTCGTTCAATGGCTTCTGTTCAAGGATCATTGGTGATGTATCCGATTTATCGGTTCGCATCAGAGGCTCAAAAGAAAAAATACTTACCTAAATTAGGTAGTGGAGAATTTATTGGCTGTTTTGGTTTGACAGAACCTGATCACGGTTCTAACCCAAGTGGGATGATTACCAATATCAAAGATGATGGAGACGCTTATATTTTAAATGGCGCTAAGATGTGGATTACGAATTCACCGGTGGCGGATATTGCAGTGGTGTGGGCAAAAGATGAAGAAGGCAAAATCCGAGGAATGGTGGTTGAAAAAGGAATGAAAGGATTTTCTGCTCCTGAAATTCATGGAAAGTGGTCGCTTCGAGCCTCTATTACGGGAGAATTAGTTTTTGAAGATGTACGGGTACCAAAAGAAAATGTCTTTCCAGAGGTTCGAGGACTGAAAGGACCATTGTCTTGTTTGTCTAAAGCGCGTTATGGAATCGCTTGGGGGGCAATTGGTGCTGCGATGGATTGTTATGATTCAGCACTTCG
>JALZUU010000332.1 GCA_023300665.1 Saprospiraceae bacterium
ATTTGACAATATTTTTATATTTAAATTATTCACGCTAAAAGATATACACGTAAGAAGGTCTCTGCGTCTCTGCGAACTTTGCGAGAAAAACACTTTTTAGAGCAAGCTCATTGGTAAAAGAGTATACATATAATAATCAATGTGTTCCATTCTAAAATTTCTATTTCACTGGAAGAGGCAGATGAATCACTTTTTTGGTTAGAAATGATAGAAGATACAGGACTAGATACCCTAAAAAATTCTCCATTAAAGGAATTAATGAAAGAAGCGACCCAAATCGTGTCTGTTTTAGCCAAAGCAAGAAAAAACACAAAAAAATAGTATGTTTTTCATTTAATCGTATTTTTTACCCAAAACCCAAAACCCAAAACCCAAAACCCAAAACCCAAAAAAGACCCCACCTTAACCGAAACAAACCCCTCATTTTTATTGTTTACTCATATACATGTTGCATAACAACCAACATCTTCTTAACTTTGGAAAAAAAAGATACTGATGCTGAGCTCAATCTGGGACGATGTCAAACAACAATTTAGTTACGGTAACATGATTATCCGGCTAATAATCGTTAATGTGTCTATCTTTCTGATTATCAACCTAATGAAGGTTTTTTTGCATCATGGAGGAGCACCAGATAACTGGTATGACCGAATCCTTGGTTGGTTTAAAATCTCTTCCGATCCTCTTGAAGTTATCATGCACCCTTGGTCGACCTTTTCACACATGTTTATGCATGAAGGGTTTTGGCATATCCTCTGGAATATGTTGTTTCTTTATTGGTTTGGTCGAATTTTAGGTGATTTATTGGGTGATAAACGGATTCTACCGATTTATGTATTGGGTGGATTAGCGGGAGCATTGGCCTTTTTTGTTAGTGTTAACCTGCTTCCTTATGGTAGCGGTGGCACCCACACAGCGCTTGGAGCTTCTGCTGGAATTATGGCTATTGTGGTGGCTGCAGGTATGATTGCACCTGAGTATGGTCTTCGTTTGATTCTGATAGGAGAGGTGAAATTAAAATATATTGTAGTTGGTGTCATTATTTTAGATTTAATTGGTACCGCTGGAGATCTTAATACTGGAGGACATTTTGCGCACCTTGGAGGAGCATTGATGGGATATATTTTTATTAGTCAATTACAAAGTGGTAGAGATCTTTCCGAGCCATTAAATAATTTCTTTGATAAAGTTTCAAATTTCTTTCGTGGTATCAGCGAACCGAGTCTTCGATCTAAGCGAAAAGGACCGAAAATGGTACATCGCAATGAAGATAAGATAAAAAGCCGTCAACAACGTGGAAAGACTGGACATCGTTCTGATCGAGGTAAACCTGTAGATGGCTCTCATCAAGAGAAGCTAGATGCTATTTTAGATAAAATAAAAAAAGAAGGATACGATTCGCTTTCAGGAGCGGAAAAAGAATTCTTATTTAATGCTAGTAAAAAATAGCATCTCAAAAACTAAAAACCATTGAAAAGAATAAATGGCTTGTCTCGCTGGCTAAATGTCCTATTGATTCTAACCACTTTTGTTGCTTATCTTTCTCCTTATATCTCACCAAGTACCTTTTGGCCAATCTCGATTTTTGGCCTGGGATTTCCCATATTATTTATCTTAAACTTTCTTTTCTTTCTATACTGGGCTTTTCGCCGGCAAAGATATTTTCTGCTTTCACTCTGTTGTATCTTGCTAGGTTGGGGACATCTAAATAGTAATTTTGGATTTGGTGGAAGTGATGCTACTTCAGAAAAAAATCAAATTTCTATCGTTAATTTTAATACTAGAAATCTAGGGCATGTCTATCACCATAAAGATAAAAAAAAGAAAGCACAGCAAATTGAAGAGTTTAAAAAATGGATATCTGGAGATAAAACTGATGTTTTTTTATTTCAAGAAGTAACAAGTAATCAAATAAAGAAAATTAATAAATTCGTTAACCTTCCACATCTCTATCAACCTGAAAGTAAAAGAGTCGCTATTCTCTCCCGTTACCCTGTGGTATATTCAGGTATCATTGAACTTAATAGTATCAGCCATTTAGCACTCTGGGCAGATCTAAAAGTTGGTGAAAAGAAAATTATTCGATTTTATACATTACATCTCAAATCCTCGCATCTTGATCGAACTGCCATCGACGCAGTAGCGGCTGGAAAGGTGAGAGAAAAAGAAACTTGGTCCGGAATCTGGGGGTTGATCCAGGTTTATAAAAAGCATGCATCCGCTAGAGTAGCGCAATCCGAAAAAATATTAGAACATATTCAAAAAAGCCCTTACCCTGTAGTTGTAGGAGGAGATTTTAATGAACCTCCAACTTCCTATGTTTATCACCAGTTTAATTCCCAACTAAAAGATGCTTTTCGTACTGCTGGTCGCGGATTTGGTTCTACATATGCTGGTAAAATACCCTTAATGAAAATTGATTATTTATTCTATGATCATAGACTTCAGGTTTTAGAACACGAGATAGATCGACAACCTTTTTCGGATCATTATCCAGTACGAACCCTTTTGACTTGGTAGTATTGACTTTAGCGTGTATCTAGGGAACAAAATTGACTTTATTTCGGTATTAACTAAACAAGAATTTTTAAACAACTTCAATATTAAACAACACAAGAATTCAATCTTAAATTTGATTATTTTTACCGCATGAAAAACGAACTCAAAATTTACAATAGCTTATCGCGCTCTAAAGAAATTTTCCAACCCCTCGAACCTGGGTATATCGGCATGTATGTATGCGGACCTACCGTGTATAGTGATGTCCATCTGGGTAACTGTCGTACCTTTGTTAATTTTGATGTAGTCTATCGTTTTTTGAAATATGCTGGCTACAAAGTTCGGTATGTTCGCAACATTACCGATGTTGGTCACCTCGTTGGTGATGCAGATTCTAATGCAGAAGATAAAATCTCTAAAAAGGCGCGTCAGGAAAAACTGGAACCGATGGAAGTAGTCCAACATTATACCAATGGCTTCCACCAAATGATGGATATTTTTAATACCCTACCTCCAAGTATTGAGCCACGAGCTACTGGCCATATCATCGAGCAGATCGAAATGGTGCAGCAAATCATAGACAATGGATTGGCTTACGAAAAAAATGGATCAGTCTATTTTAATACCGTAAAATTTGCTAAAGAAAATGAGGTTTATGGAAAACTCTCTGGTCGAGTGATCGAAGATTTAATGTCTGAATCTAGAGATAATTTAAAAAATCAAAGCGAGAAAAATCATCCTTCTGATTTTGCGATCTGGATCAAAGCTGATCCTTCTCACCTGATGCGTTGGAATGCTCCGTGGTCGGTAGGATTCCCTGGCTGGCACCTGGAATGTTCTGTCATGAGTACCAAATATTTAGGCAAAACTTTTGATATTCACGGTGGAGGAAATGATTTGAAATTCCCACATCATGAAAATGAAGTAGCCCAAAATTTCGGTGCTTGTAACTGCGCGCCTGCCAATTATTGGATGCACGCAAATATGTTGTTGATGAATGGAAAGAAAATGTCGAAGAGTGATGATAATAGCATTACGCCTGATCAATTATTTACGGGAAATAGTCCACATATTACTAAAGCATACAGCCCAATGGCGATTCGCTTTTTCATGTTGCAATCTCATTATCGTAGCACACTTGATTTAACGGATGAAGCTTTGCTAGCCGCCGAAAAAGGATTCCGTCGATTGATGGAAGGTAATAAAGTATTAAAAGAATTGGCTAGTACACATAAGGATGGTCCTGCCACTTTGGATGCCGAAATCAACGAATTAATTGATCAGGCCATTGAACACATGTACGATGATTTTAGCACACCGACAGCGCTTGGAAAACTCTTCGAAATCGTACCAAAAATCAATGGACTAAAAGATGGGCATTTATCCTTGGGAGACCTTTCTGTAGAAACCTTGGAAAGATTAAAAACAATCTTCCACGATTTTATTTTCGATATTTTTGGATTAAAAGATGAGTTAGAGCAAAGCAATGGAGACGGAACGTTAGATGGTTTGATGCAGTTGGTAATTGACTTGCGTCAAAATGCTAGAGCCACTAAAGATTGGGGAACTTCCGATAAAATTCGCGATGGCCTAGCTGCTTTGAAGATTCAATTAAAAGACGGAAAAGACGGAACGGATTGGAGTAAGATTTAATAGCTGTTAGCTATTTGCATTTGGCTATTGGCTTCCTTCTACCTTGATTTGAGTAAGCCAATAAGCAAAAGCTTTTATTTTTAAACAACTTCAATAAAATAGTATGAAAAATTCAATGAATCTATTTGGGTTTGCGAAGCGCATTATTTTACCATTTGCTTTGGCGATTATTATTAATATAGTTTTCTCTTTCGTCTTTTTAGGTGGATGGCTCAATGGCGCAACCTTATCTAGCACGCCTGTATCACTTTTGATATTTGCTGCTTTTCTTGTTTTATTTCCTGCCGCTTATGCTTGGTTGATCAAGTCTTATACTTTTGATCGTGGTATTGAATTTTTACATAAAAATGCCAGTCCGATTACTGGAAAAGTAATAGACAATGTGGTTTCTTCTATCGTATTAGGAAAACAAACCATCGATGAAAGTCCCGCAGTAGTAGGTAATGCACTAAATGGTGCGGCTGATTTTGTAAAAAAATTAGATGATCCTTTACCAAAGAGTTTTAAAAAAGTATTGACGATGTTATTAGATCGTGCACCGATTATCAGCACTCTTCGAGATATTCAAGCGACCACTGAATTTACTCCGCAAAACTTACCGTCTATTCAGACAGAAGTAAAGGCAAGTGTTAATAACTATGTGGAAAACGAACTATTAGGAAGTTCTAACATTTTTGTTTGGTTGTTGGTCATCGTAAATATTGTAGCCATCGCAGGTGCTTGGTATTATTTTGCTTAAAAATATTTTTAAAATTATAGACAAAATGACTATGTTGAAAAATAGCTGCTTTTTAATTTTTATGATTGCTACAGTATTATTTTTTACGCAATGTAAATCAGAACCAAAAGTAATTCCTCCACCGCCGATAAAGAATGTAGTCGTCCCTAAATTTGAAAAAGATTCGGCTTATCAATACATTGCTCGTCAAGTCGCCTTCGGTCCACGAGTTCCGAATACTTCAGCACATCAAGCCGCAAAAAATTATTTAGCAAATACCTTAAGATCTTTTGGTGCTACCGTCACGGAACAAGATTTTATCGCTACGGCTTATACTGGAACTAAATTAAAATCCACCAATATTATTGCGAGTTATAATCCTGGTCATGCCCGTCGAGTGGTTTTGGCTGCGCATTGGGATTCGCGTCACGTTGCAGATTATGATCCAGATGCGAGTCGTCAAAACGAACCAATTTTAGGAGCAGACGATGGAGGTAGTGGGGTAGGAGTCTTGATGGAAATTGCTCGCACCATTCAAAAGAATCCTATAGATTTAGGAGTAGATATCGTGCTATTTGATGCCGAGGATTATGGGGAGAGCCAAGGAGAAGATATCACAACTTGGTGTCTAGGTTCACAACACTGGAGTCGTAATCCACATGTGGCAGGTTACCGTGCTGATTTTGGAATCTTACTAGATATGGTGGGTTCTAAAGGTGCTAGATTTACAAAAGAAGAAGTCTCTCGTGCTTATGCACCACAGGTACTGGATAAGGTTTGGAAGCTAAGCCAAAATATGGGATACGGTAATTATTTTGTAAACGATAATACCCGTCAATTAGTGGACGATCATTTATTTGTTAATAAAATTGCAGGTATTCCAATGATCGATATTATCAACCGTCCAACCGATACCGAAACTGGTTTTGGCCACTACTGGCACACCCACGCAGACGATATGAGTGTCATCGATAAGCAAACCTTACGAGCAGTAGGGCAGACGCTACTGGCGGTTATTTATCAGAAGTCGGCGGGGAGGTTTTA
>JALZUU010000333.1 GCA_023300665.1 Saprospiraceae bacterium
GTAATATTTCTTAGAATGAATTTGCTCATTTTTATTGTTTTTATGAGTTTTTTAAAGAACTTCATGGTATTTAATCTACTCTATAAAGTTGAAATGCTAAAATCAAAATTTAGAAAAAATTAGCAAGTATCAGAGTTTAGTTAATGAAATAAATAGTTCTCGTTTTAGGAAATGGTCCGACCTTTAGTTTTTTTCCATTCGGTGCATTAATAAAATGTCTTAAACAGAATACTGTATGAGCCATGAAACTGCTAAACAATAAATAAATGATTGATAATCAATTATTTTAAAAATGAAAAGCAAAATATAAAAGCGAGTTTATTCGGTTTGATATTTTATTAGAAGTGCCGAATTCGAAAAATGCTACAGGCGGCAGATTTTTTGTTTCGTTTTTTTTCTGCCAAAAAAATGAACATAAAAAAATAATTCAAAGAATCTGTAAACTGTTTCAAACACGCAAAAGTTAAGCAGTTTTTTCAAATAATTTAAACCTTTGCTTATTGTCTCTCTTCAATCGAAGTAGAAAGAATTAATTAGCTAACAGCCTAAAGCCAATAACCTACAACTTAGTTATCCACTTAATCAAATCATGATTAAAAACCTCATTAATAATTTTTGAAGCCTGAATTGGATCCTGCATCGGATGTTCTTTAAAAACTTTTCTATTTAGTTCATCCACTGTGTTGGTGAATTTCACCGCATTTTCTTGAGAGAACTTTTTTATCTTAGATTTAAATCTAGTATTAAACTGTAAATTATCAGAATCAACTTTCCCTGCTTTGATATATCCTTTTGTTTTTTTAGAACAACGACAAGGATTATCTTTATTCACCAAACCACATTTTTTATTCATCCACATGTACAAATCTTTTCGCGCTCTCATGAGTTTTATTCTAAAATTTCCTGGTGAAATTTCTAAAATCTCTCCGCCTAGATTATGTCCAATATCAAATAATTCTCCTAAAATATAAACCATCCGTTGTTCTTTGGACAAACACATCAGCATTCCTGCAGTACAACTAATTCTTAGTTCTTCGATCGTTTCTTTTAAATCAATTTCCTCCTGTTCGTTTAAGCTAGAACTCGGCATAGAATCAATACTATTAAAATAGCTTTCAAAGTTAACTACATGGTATTCCGATTTTCGTTTTTTGGTATTCAAAAAATGATTCACCGTAATACGGTATAACCAAGTTCTAAAATTACTTTTACCTTCAAACTTAGAAAGACTAGTAATCGCTTTTATAAAAGCCTCTTGCGTTAAGTCTTCCGCATCCTCCACATTATTGGTCATCTTTAAAGCTAAATTATAGACAAAAAGTTGATGACGAACAATCAAATTTTGCAAAGCTTTTTTATCTCCTTTTGTACCTAATTTAACAAGTACAATGTCTTCGTAATCTGAATACTGTTCCGAAAATGGATTATCCATAATATTGATTTATTTTAAAATAATTTATCATCTGCAGAAGCCACATAGCTGGCAGGAACGCTGATATTGTTAAGCCGTAAATAAACCCCTAATTGCGCTCTGTGGTGGATCGTGTGATTGAACACATATCTACGAATCGCAGTTAATTTTGTACCAGAAAATAAAATAGTATCTCCATTTCTCATGGTCCAATATTCTGATAACTGATCGTTATTTGTTGCTTTTAGCGCTTGTGTTCCTATAACGACATTGGCTTCAAATTGTTTAAGGATCGCTGCTTTTGAATTTAAGTCACCTGGCGGAGTTACTTTACTCCAATCCAATTCAGCATTTTGAGTAATTGCTGGAATCCAGCTAGCGATAGGTAACATATGGTTAATTAGTTCTCCATATTTTTTAGATTTCTCATGAGGAGTGAATTCGAATAGATCTTCAGAAATTGAGGATAAAAACTTTCTAGTGGTATTCATCTCATCTTTAAATTCCTTTAATAGTATAGTATTTAATTGCATTGATTTAGACTTGTTGATTTGAGTAAAATAAGCTATAAAAAAAGATGTCTAAAAGAATTTTTAAAATCTTCTAGACATCTTAAACACTTATTTCAAATTAAAATTTTTAAAAAATTAACCTTCAAATTAAACAGCATTAATACCACCGTGTACAGCGATTTCTTCACCTGTAACATAAGAAGAATCACTTGAAGCTAAAAACAATACTGCTTTTGCAACTTCTTCTGGGTTACCAAAACGCTTAAGCGCAGTTTGCTCAGTAATTGCTGCTGCTGCACCATTCAATACATCTTCTGGTAAACCGATCTTACCCCAAAAAGGTGTTCCGATAGGACCAGGACTTACTGCATTTACTCGAATACCTCGACCAGCTAACTCTCCAGATGCTACTCTTACTAAAGAACGTAAAGCTGCTTTGCTAGCACTTAATAAGCTACTTCCACCAAAGCCAATTTCATTTAACCAAGAAGTAGTGATTACTACAGATGCATTGTCATTTAAATGAGCAATACCTTTCTGTAAAGAGAAATAAGATCCTTTGAAGTTAACATCAATCATGCTGTCAAAAAACGCCTCATCCGTATCTGCGATTGGAGCTAATTTTCCTTGACCAACATTGATAAATAAAACATCAATCTTACCAAATTTAGCAGTAGTTTCAGCATATAAACGATCTAAATCTCCTTGCTTGGTGATGTCTCCTTTAACGGCGTAACTATTTGCTCCTAATTGAGTAGTTGCTGCATCTAGTGCTTCTTGACCTCTACCGAAGATTACTACTTTAGCACCGCTGTTAACGAACTCTTGTGCTGCCGCTAATCCCATTCCGCTACTTCCACCAGTAATTACCGCTACTTTACCATCTAACTTTTTCATGATTTTACTTTTTTTTTGAATAAATTGAATATAAAATTTTTTTTAAAGGTTGAACAAAAGCTTTTATAAAACTTCTATTCTGGTTATATATACATTAGGTTAGACAACGAAATTTTAGACGTGTTACAAAAACTGACAAAAAAAAATCGATTGACACCTAAAATGTCAACCGATTTCCGCTTAGTCCTACCATTTTTATGCTAAAACTTCCGCTTCCTTCTAAACTCTAACCACCTCATACACTGCATTTCCGTTATAATCGACGATGGCTTTATAGTAGGTACCGTCAAGGTAATAATACTCGCGGCCATCTAGTACAACCGTTTCATAACCGTCTGGTAAATATTCTATGATGGCTCCAACTGGTGCATTTACTACTTCATAATAACCATTTGCTCTAGTCCTATAGTAGGTACCATAATAGTAATAATAATTGTGTCCAAAGTGCACAAATCGGAATGGGTTAGGAGGTAAAACCCGAATGCGAATCCCGATCGGCGCTCTTGCTATGATATATCTACCATTAAATGGGCGATAAAAAATACCTCGGTTATACCAATAATTGTTGAGACCAAATCTAATACTAGTAGATCTTCTAGGGAAGCTTCTAACCGTAGAGCCACGTCTTGGAAAGTTGCGGAATCTATTGCCACGATTGACTCTAGCTCTATTCCTAGCTATGTTTCCGGTATTTCTTCTGGTTGTAACATTTCTGTTGTTTCTTCTGGTTGTAGCATTATTTCTTCTCGTCGCGGTTGTTCCTTTTCTACGTACCCTACTAGAATTATTACTTCTAGCAGCAGCTGAATTGTTTCTACCTATTCGAGATTGGTTGTTTCTAGTAATTCTATTTCTAGAACTGTTTGCTCTTGTGTTGTTTGGTCTGCTGCTTCTAGCAAAGCTTTTACTAGATCTTGTGCTGCGTTTTATTTTTGCCCGCTTACTTTGTGCAAAGGTTTCAGAAGGCATAAAAATCGTTAAACATAAACTGGCGAATAGCATTCCTAAGATTGCTTTGAATTTACTTTTTTGATTCTTCATGATTTTCAATTTTTTGGTGAAAAAATTAATCAGTACCTTTAAAAATCTATTGAAACTGTTATTGGTATAACATGACCTAAGCATATTAAGTTTGTTATTACGCTCTTAATGATAAGTTAAAAACACCTACCAAAAACTTAACATTTTAAAAGGGCAAATTGCCTTTCCCATTTAATACACTGAAATCATAGGTTACAGTGTATTAAAGTGCAATTTGAATTCGCCTTTGAAACCACCAATAGATACAACCACCATAAATGAGTTATTTCACCCAACTCAAAACGCTTCCATCTTAAAACCCAACACACCTACCAAAAAAACTCCCCCAATCTTCGTATTTTTACCTAATTAATTATTTAATAGTGTTATCCTAAATAATAGCGATATGCGTATTCTTTTATCTCTTATTTCTATCCTTATTTATTTAAATACTGGTTTCGCACAAGCAACCAAGATTAACGAACCGTTATATCCTGACGCGGAGATCCTAGATCTAAAAATCGACGTGGTCTACCTTGCCTCAGATTATCTCGAAGGCCGCCAAACAGGAAAACCAGGAGAAGCCCTCGCTGCCGAATATATCATTCATCGCTTTCAAAAATTAGGATGGACCCCTAAAGGA
>JALZUU010000334.1 GCA_023300665.1 Saprospiraceae bacterium
TTCATTTTTTGAATATCGCTGAATCGTGGAAATATCTAATGGCTTTTGGGTTGATTAGTCTGCATTTGTACAACCTAAAATTTTGTACTTGTCATGAAGAATCCTGCTGCGTTACCACTTGATTAATTTACAGCGTGTTCAAAATTTATTTATCAAAAACTAAATTATCCGTTAAAAAAGTCAATGCTTAGCATGATAAAAAAAATCTTACTCTTATTCATCTTATTTGCAATCAATGCTACCTTAAATGCTCAACATTCAGACTCCTGTAGTTATGAATTAAAAGGGGTTGTTTTAGATATAGATACAAAAAAGCCATTGCCATACGTGTCGTTGAATGTAAAAGGAACAAACCATTTTTCACTAACAGATAGCAATGGCGCATTCCATATTAAGGAATTATGCGATCCATCCAATATGTTGGTCGTTTCTTGCTTAGGCTATTGTGATACGACTTGTCAACATTTTTATGAACATACCAACAAGCCTTATATTTATCTCAAAAAAGAAATAAATCATTTAGAATCCGTCACGATTACGGCAAAAAGAAACATAGAAGCGCAAGGTACAGCCTCTATTTCACAGCAAACCATAACCAAAGAAAACCTTTCTGCCAATCCAACGCAATCACTTGCTGCGGCCCTTTCTCAAATAGAAGGAGTGACTTTTAGTTCAAATGGAAATAATGTAGAATTACCTGTTATACATGGTTTAAATGGCAATCGCGTACTGATCTTAAACAATGGAATTAAACATGGTTTTCAAAATTGGGGTGTCGGCCACGCGCCCGAAATTGATGTTTCAACGGCCAACAGAATAACCGTCATAAAAGGTGCTGCTGGAGTTCGATATGGCCCCGAAGCATTAGGAGGCGCAATTGTGGTAGAATCTGATCCACTCTATTTAAATGAGCCTTTTAAACTAGCCTTCGGCACGGGTTATCAAACCAATGGAAAGGGTTATTTCGCTAATGCTGAAATTGCGCAAGGGTCAAAAAAATGGAGTTATCATATGGGTGCTAATTATACTCGAATCGGAGATAGACATGCTCCAGACTACTCACTTACCAATTCTGGTAAAGCAGAAAAATCCATCAATGGAGGTTTACGATATCATCATAATGATTTTGATTTTAAAATTTATTATAGCTATTTAAATCAAAATTTATCGATTTTAAGATCATCTATTGCGGAAAGTGGCACTGCGATTATCCGAGCAATTAATTCTTCCGAACCAATTATCATCAATGATTTTTCTTATGATATAAATCAGCCCAACCAACTCGTTCAACATCATTTAGGGAAGTTAGAAATGAATTGGTCGTATGCAGATGATGCAAAACTTACCTTTAGATTAGGTGGTCAACTAAATAATAGAGAAGAATTTGATGTAAGAAGAAATGCGGATTTACCGATTATTAACTTAGACCTTTTTACGACAGATTACCAACTTGAGTGGAAACATCCTAACTGGTTTCAACTGGATGGTTTAATTGGTTTACAAGTTTTCACCCAAAACAATGATAATAATCCAGGCACTGGAACCACTCCTCTTATTCCGAATTATAACACTTATCGCCAAAGTGCTTTTATCATTGAAAGTCTAAAAAAAGATAAAAGCACCTTTGAATTAGGTCTTCGTTTAGATCATGAATTCAATAGTGTTCGAGGCAGAGAAACCAATCAAGATATTTTTACCGACAAGTTTCGGTTTACCAATTTAACTTCCTCTTTAGGATATATTCTTCGTATTTCAGATGATCATAGTTTTAGAACAAATATTGCAACCGCTTGGCGTACGCCCAACATGGCGGAGTTATATAGTTTTGGTCAACAAGGTTTTAAGACCACCTTCGGTCTGCTTCGTTACGAGACCAATGAAGATAATGAGTTAAGAACCAATCGGGTAATTTCACTGAACGAAAGCGATGTTGCTCCCGAAAAAGGCTACAAATGGATTAATGAATGGCGAACAGAAAAGAAAACCAATGCGTACACCATAACAGCTTACATGCATTATATTGAAAATTTTATACTTAGTCGCCCTATAGCTGTTCTTGGCACCATCCGAGGACCGATGCCTGCTTTTATTTTTGATCAAACCGATGCTTGGTTTTTGGGTACCGATCTCTCCTGGAAAAAAGAATGGTCCAACTCAATAGATGGAACTTTGGGCATCAGTTATTTATGGTCAAAAAACATAAAGAAAAACGAGCCACTTATCAATCAGCCTCCCATCAAAATAAACTATCAATTAGGTTGGAAGCTACCAAAGTTTTGGAAAGCGACCACTTCTCAACTCTCTCTAAAACCAAGCTATACCTTCAGACAATTTCAAGCACCAAGAACGATTAGTCCAGAGGAGTTGATAGATGGTTCGGTGGTGCTTACCCCAACATCAGAAATATTTGATTTCAAAGATGCTCCGACAGGATATTTTTTATTTGATATCGCATGGCGACTTAAGCTAGGAAAATTTGACACAAGTCTATCCGTTCAAAATCTATTCAATACTCGTTATCGAAATTACCTCAATGAAATAAGATATTTCGCTGATGAGCCCGGAATAAACTTTTTTTTCACCATAAATTATTCACTTAATTAAAAATTTAATTAAACATGAAATTAACAGATTTCTTTAAAAAAAGCAGCCTTTGTATTTTATTTGCTGCTTCTATTTTAGTCACAGGATGTGATGATGATGA
>JALZUU010000335.1 GCA_023300665.1 Saprospiraceae bacterium
TAACGGTTAATAAGCGTTTATTTAACAGTTAATAAACGTTTACCTATCCGTTAAATGTTTATTATCTATATTTACATTATGAAAAACCTATGTTCCATCTGTGGAAACACTATCGTCGGCCGCTCCGATAAGAAGTTTTGTAGTCAAAAATGCAAAAACCAATACCACCACCCTTCTAAAAACCTCAAAGGCGATCAGATCAAAATGGTCAACACTTTTTTATATCAAAACTATAAAATCATGGAATCTATTTTTTCGGACGAAAAAAAGGATAAACTAATGGTGCCTAGAATCCTCCTAGACAAGATGGGTTTTCATTATTCCTACTGTACCGGAATTTATATTAACAATAAGAAAAAATTATATCATTATATCTACAACTATGCTTGGATGGAATTCTCAGATCAAAAATTAATGCTCATTCGTTCTGATAATTTAGAAGCTGTTTAAAAATGAAGCACAATGGTTGCGAACAAGTCATTGATTGTCAATACTTCACAAATTTATCGGCATCATAGCTTTGGCTATGAACCTCAAAATTTGCATCGTCTTGACAACCAAGCACTTATTCTCACCTTTTGTGAACATTCTTAAACAGCTTCTTAATGGCCAAAAATAAAAAACCTCGAATTTCCACAATACAATGGAAATCCGAGGTTCGAAAAAACAGAAGCTATTTCTTCAATTAAAACTTCACAAACCGCATCGTTTCTCGTAGACCATTTTTATTCGTAAACATCAACATATAAACGCCTTTCGATAAATGATTGATCGAGAACTCCAATTGATTAATTCCTTTCGTTAAGGAATAAGATTTATGGCTCCATTCTTTTCCTAGTTGATCGTAAAGATGAACTTCTACCGCTTCTGCTTCTGTAGCCGTAACAATGGCCGTAATAGTATTGGTAAATTCACTAGCTACTGGATTTGGATAGAGCTTATTGATCGCAAATCTTTTTGCTGGTTGGATCGTAGTACTATTGTTGTGTACGCTCGCAGATTGAGCAGCGGCACTACAAGGTATTTCAAGAACAAAATGACGGAATTTAAAGTCGCCATCCGAAGACCATTTACCATCCCAAAATTGAAGATGTACATATGGTTGATCGAGGACTTCAAGTGGATTTGAATACGTAACAGATTCGCCATTATCCCAACCGTAGGTGCCGTCTCCATCTTGATCTTGATATCCGATAAAGGCTTTTTCATTTTCTTCATCTAGGAAGGCTCGAACAAATTCATTTTCTTCTGCATCATTGATCGTCGCCAGATAGGCACCTGGGATATTATCCGCAATTGCTTTGGCTCCTATCCATGAATTTATCTCTTCCGAATAGAAATAGTTGTGACCATTATAAGTCCCAATATGAGAAAATCCAAGAAGTGCAGTCGTACAATCTGGCGTCGTTCCTTCAATAATAAAAGGAGTTGAAGAGACGATAACATTATTTGATTCAGATGATTCGTTGATCTCTTCATCTGCATCTAAAGATACGATTAGGTAGTAGTTTCCAGATGATAAATTTGGAACGGTTAACGCTCCTGCTAATCCTGAAATGGTAAAACCTGGAACCCAATTTCCAGTTGGAATAGTTCCATCCTGAACATCACTGGCATCGAAAGTTGGGTTGGTAGAAATATAAGATTTAATCGTAAAACTTCCAGCGGTAGCCGTTCCAATATTAGCCGCATCGAATTCAAAATTTAATAGGTCTCCAGGTGCGACCGTAGTAGCGCCAGCGTAAGTGAGATTTGAACCTGTTAAATCTGCTTGATCCGTATTTCCACTACCACTAACGACCACTTCAATCAATTCTTCACAATCGCCTGATGCTGTTTTGATACTAACAAAATAAGTAGCCCCAACTTCTAAATCTGTAATCGATTCAAAACTAGAACAAGGAGAACCATTCCAAGGATCACATCGCCAAGCCACCTCAAAATCATCCGTAAATATTTTGGAACGATCTACGTCCGTTAAACCTGCAATAGTAACACCGCCATTGGTAGCATTAACTGTAAAATCACAATCACTAACTACAATAATAGTCCCTGCACAAGAACATCCATCCTCTTGGATTATATCGTTTTCAGTATTGGAGTTTCCATCATCACATGCACTACCTGGCGTGGCAGGAAGTTGTGGGTTATTGTCATCACAATCTTGGTCGGCACAAACACCATCATTATCAAGATCTGTACAAGGAGTTGAGGTTCCTTCTACGGAAATGGTTTCAAAAGATTCACAAATTGGGGTCCAGCTTTCATCCATCAACAAGATATCAATTATCAATTCTTCCGTATCGAAGTTGGGTAAGTCAATGGTGTTTCCACAATCAAAACATAGTTTTAGAAAATTATAGTTTCCATCAAAAACTTTTATTTTGACATGCGCAGCATTTAAACCATCACCTCCTAAAATTAATTGATTACTTAAAAAAGTGTAATTCAAATTACAACCTAAAGGACCAGAAAAAACAGGTTCCTCTTCGCATTCCGTGGTCAGGGTTCCATCAGCAGCAACTTTGATTAGATAGCCTCCATCTTCCGACAGCCTACTTGCTAAAAACAAATAACCATTTGACACCTCGCCAAGCGGATGTAATCTTGGAAAAGAGGAATTCTCTTCTATTCGATGTTCCCAAATAATTTCATAATCCGGGCTAATCAAGCCGAATTCAAAACCAATAAATGGATCATTCGCCCATTCGTATAAGTGGTATCCAATTAAAACATTCCCATCCTTATCAAAGTTAAGTCCAGTAAAAAAATCATCTCCTTGAGGACTATCAACCGATAAAATATCCCATAAAAATTCAATCGTGGTTGTTCCGGTTTCCGTATCTACCCGAAGGAGTCTATCTCCATTATTGGAACCAATCCGTCCCCATAGATAATCATCGTTTGGGCTTAAGCGAAGCTCATTTAACCAACTGCCCGTAGAACCTGCCACGGCTCCAGTGTGAAAATCAACATTTCCATTCTGGTCAATTTTAAAAATATGATCAAAGCCAACTAAGGATTTGGTCCAAAGCAATAGCGATCCATCTTCTGCCGGTATCACCTGAGATGTTCTATGATGGCTAGTAATGCCTTCAAAATAATTTTCTGAAGTAACATTCCCTTCCTGATCTGTTCTAATTGAAAAAAACTCGTAGCCGCGACCATTCGTTCCCACTTGATATTCATAAGATCCAATGAGTAAATAACCATCTTGAAATGATACCACTTTTACAAAATCATCGATCATCCCACTGGGAGGATTAGATCCATTTAATGGAATCAATTTATCGAAAACCACTTCCTCTTCTGTGGTTGTATATTTAAAAAAGAGTTCTGAAGCTCCGAAATTATATGTAATAGAATAGTTAGGCACCGTTGGATGGGAGGTCGTCACGATATCGTAGTTCATAACATTTCCATACACATCAATAGACAGGACTCCTACCTCTGCTTCTGGGCTATTAAATCCACTGTTTTGAGGGAGATAGATATCGTAACCATCTGCTTGCTCAGCTACCGTTGGCGTCTCTTGGACGAAAAAATCAACCGAAATTGGCTGAACAAAAGAACAATCCACTTCGCTCTCTACCTCTGTCACTTCGATAGGATAAATGAATTCATTATTCAACTCATTTGATTCGACGACTATTTCTGTTTTATCTACTTGAAAAATTAGATAGAATTTTCCTCCACGCAGATCGGGTATCAGTAGTTCTCTGGTTAAGGTACTCACCCCAATTGGTTGTCCTGGCTGAATGATTTCTTCTATTAAAATATCTTTAGCCAACCATTCCGTATCATCAGAAAGGTAGAGTGAAATAGTAAAGGCATCCGTTACTGCTACCGTTCCATTATTGATCAAGTCAAAACTAATAGTGGTAGGTGTTCCGGCAATTACCGTCGATCCAATGGTTACATTCTCCAATTTTAGATCGGATAAATTAGCAAAGACCGATTGGGTAAAAAGGCATAAAAATATTAATAACGAAAACTGGGAGTGTCTTTGAATTAGTGTAAGTAAGTCCATGATTTTCTTGGTTGAGTAAATTTAGTTAAAAGTAGATGCTGTGCAAATATAAATTGAATCAAAAGGAGGGGAAACATCAAATATGAGCAATTGCCAATAAAAGTACATAAAAGTTAAATATATATAATTGCAAATGAATAAGTTAGCGTTATTAGTCCTTTTTTTGTCTAAAAAAATTCCAATATTCTATTTAAAACATATTAGAACTATCTATTAAAATAATCATATCTTTATTCAAAATAAAGGCAAAAAGCGACTTTCTACTGTATGAAGCTGTTTATTTTTCAGTAGTTAGGGTTATTTTTATGAGTCTATGAGAAATTAGAGAGACTAGCAAACCGGTAACACTTCAAATTTGTCATGTACTTTTTTTTTTATAAAGTGAAGTTGTTTAACCTATCTTCAATCGACAAAATCCAATATTTTTGCTCCTCTGTGTCTGGAACATTTAATTTTCGATATTTACTAATGGTCTTAAAAATGTCTTTCCCTTCGCACCCTAAAATCATCATTACTGCTGCTGCTAAAATGGAAGATCTTCCTATTCCCATTCGACAATGAATTACAACTTTTCTATTTTGATTTATTTGCGTTGCCAAGTTCTGTGCTATGCTTATAAATTCAGCCTCATTTTTGGGTGTGGTTACATCTTTGATTGGAAAGTTAATAAATTCGACTGCATGCTTTTGACAAATTTCTGCTTCCTCCTCTAATCCTAATTCCCATTCTTCAGATTTTTCTAAAAGTGAAACTAAACAATCTATCTCTCTAATCTTTAACCATTTTATTTCATCATCTAACCAATCATTCCCTCTTGGTCGAGCCATGGTTCCAATTTTCTTTTCGCCAATCCTTTTATCATTTATCCAATATATCTCTGAAATCACTGTATATTTATTTTGGTTACTCTACCCAAAAAGTCTGAGTAATATCTTTAAAATTTCCACCTTCTCCTATTTCAACGAGGTATAAATATCCTCTTGAATATCCTGGTTTTTTAAAAATGGTTATGGCATCTAAGGTCAGCAAATTATAATTCTTAAAATAGAAAAATCTGATGCTAATATCTGCTTCTTGGATTTCTAATTGTTCAACTAAGCAATTTGATTTGTATTTTATCTGGTCGTTATTCGTTGGATATTTTTTATTGTACGCTTCTTCAATTGGAATACTATCCTTAATAGATACTATTTCTCCAACCTCTAGATGAAAAAATGATGGAGCTCCATTTTCTATCATGGTATCCAAAAATATTTTTATGGGCTTGTCTTCTAGATAAAAATGCTTTTTAAATTTTTCGTCGTGATTTACTCTTTCAATTAACTGATTTATTATTTGGCAAAATCCGTTATTTTCTATTTGCTCAATTTGGATATTACTTGTTTTACATCCTCCAAAAACAACTATAATTATCAATAGATACACTTGTTCC
>JALZUU010000336.1 GCA_023300665.1 Saprospiraceae bacterium
AAATTTTAGTAATTAGAAAAAGGAAATCCTAACTTTGAATCAGGTAGGGTAGGCATGTTGTGGTAGTAAAAATAAATTGCATTTTTACACTAACTACTCAGAATAGAAACAATCCAAAATAAAGAACCACTAAAAAATGAAAGAAATCCTAGATGACGAATTCAATGGCTCAGACCCAGATATTGATCTTACCTCAAATGTCGAATTGAAAAGCTTTTTGTACATTGGAATCATGTTGATCGGAGGCTTTTTGTATATGAAATATATTTCTGGTTTTGATCCAACAATATCAAATATGCTTTATGGCTCCATAGTTTTATTTTTATTCTCCTTAATAGTTTGCGGAATTTTTACTGTAATAATTTCAGTAATTAGAAAAAGAAAAGACATTGAAAAAGGAATAATTATGAACTATGATCCAATATGGTTTCAAGTCTTGGTTAATGGTTTTTTCTGGTGGTCTGTTGGTATAATAATTATTTTGGTCGGAAAAATTATTTGATGAGGTAGTATGCTTGCTTGGTCAATGGATAAAAAAATACAACGTAGATAACCTAAAGACAAACTAATTATTGCTTCATTATCCGATTAACAATTTTTCCGTTTATCAATAAATAATAATGACCTTCTGTTAAATTTATTAAACTCAATTTTGTGCTTTCTGCTTTTTCTTCTAGATGATTAATTTTACTGGTAACCTCTTGCCCTAAACTATTTACAATCATTAAATTTCGTTCTTCCATTCCATTCCAAAATATATCTAAAATATCGCTCGTTGGATTCGGAAATAAACTTATATTAGACTCAAGTTCTTCAAGTGTAACTGCTTTGATGGGGAATATAGTCTCTGTACCATCTGTATCTATTTGTTTTAATCGATAAAAAGAAACACCTTGATAAGGAACACCATCCGATATTGAATAATGTGTTGGAGTATTCGAAAAATCTTTTCCTTTTACTTTCTTAATTACTTCCCAGTTAGAACCATCTTTAGAACGTTCAATAAGAAAAAAGTCATTTTGGATTTCTGTAGCAGTGGACCAATCAATTTGCACTTGATTTTGAGAATTCGCTCTTACTTTAAAATCAAGTAATTCAATAGGTAAAGTAACTCCTTGAATTTCAGCCCAAATTTGTTCTGGAGATCCAAATAGTTGATGCGCTTCCATCTGAAAGGATTCGTATTCAGCGGTGTTGCCATGGTTGGGAGCCAATAAACCCTCATTAAAAACATATAAGTTTACTCGACACCAATTCGTTTTACGCCAATCTGCAGTAAGTTGAAATTTATACCTTCTATCTTCTCCCGAAATTTCAGACTTATCTGTTCTACTTTTTTGAACCGTACTATTGAGGTTTTTATCACTTTCTGGATAATACCAAGCAATCGCATTTGGATCAGTCAACGAATTCGAAGTTGAAAAAATCATAAATCTACTTTCAAGAGGAATTGTACTTGGATTATTTGAGGTGAATGTTTTTTTATCTCCAACCGCTACCGTTTGCATGGATTTCCATTGACCATTTTCTCTCCATAATATCCATTCGTACCCTAAATCTTTGTTCATTCTAAACTCAAACTTATGCCGCATTTCTCCCATGTCTGAGTCCGAATGAGGTGTTCCATCTAACTGATATCTTGTATCTCCACTTGGTTCATGATATTGTAATAACTGACAAGGATGACGAATATATTCCCACTCCGCTTGATGATGTACAACTGAAATTCCACCAGGCTTCGAGATATTATCAAGCGTAGAACTAAAGTCTAATTCACTGATTATTTCATGCCGCATATCCAGACCAAACTCATCGTAAACATCTTCATCTTCTGTTGAATTATCAAAATCAGCCATGACTTCGCCATTGGGAAAAACCAACGGCGTATTTTCCGTAATGCCTGATTTATAATACAAATGCAATGGAAAAGGTTCGATTTTTAATTGATTAGGTGATGCATTAATGTCCACTAAATGTCCACCTGTCGTACTTGATGCACCTGCTTGTACCGGATTATAATCGGAAGTCTGAAAATAATTTCTAAGCGTTTTGGTACCGCCTGATCCAAATTTTGGATTGGGATATAAGTTAGTCCCTGTTGCCGATGTTTTTGTAAAAGTCATATAGCCTCCACCGTTTTCATTAATCCCAATTTGCTCACCATTAGGTAGATTCAAAAAATGATGCCTGTCTCCAGTTGTTTCGACATAGTTATTTTCTCCTCCATAAGGAAGAGAAGAACCTAACCACCATTTGATAGGGTTACTATAGATAAATAAGTGATCAATTTCTGCTTTAAATTCGGTTCCGCTATCTGTGAACGTCGTCAACTCAATGATTGGACTTTGGGTTTCATTTGGAAGGTCTAAAGCAAATGTGTTTGTTGGATTATTTTCAATCATAAAACTTCCTAACATTCCACAATCATCAATAGAAATGGTATAGGTTAGAAATTGGTTTACCGTTGGAGCTCCTGTGATTAAGGTCGTGTTATTATTTGCATCTAAGTAGTAAATTCCATTATTTTGAAATTGAATATCCACCAGTTTTGAACCTGTACGCAACTTAAAAATAAAAGCGTCTTGATTCTCTGTGAATGAAGGAATATTCAGCCTCAAATTAATAACGAAACTGCAAGGGTTTATATCAATAAAACCAGCATCGTCATAACTAATTTGAATCGTTTCGTTTTGGGCTTTTAGCTCAAGGGCATAATCATTTAAGGTGGTACTTTGTTTGTAGATATTAACTTTTGCAGCATTATTTATTTCCGTTCCTAACCATCCTTCTAGTCCTTTATTAAACGTATCGTCGACAAAATTAAACCCATAAGAGGAATAATCTGCACCAAATTGCGCCGAACTAAATAGTGGAAAAATACAGAAAATAATAAAAAGGAATTGGCTTGCATTACTCATGTTCAATATACTAGGAATGTAAAACATCATTATTCACTCCTAGGTCTGCAATAACCATGCACAAACTGCATTCATTTGAGGTTTAAATTTACTACTTACAATTAAGGTTATAATAGTACTGATTAAAGTCATAATAGTATCGATTATTGGTTATTTATTAACCAATTTTACGGTTAATTAAATTTATTTTCTAAACCACCAGACTTGTACTGCTCCATTATCAACTCTTGGAGATATTAATCGTGAATTAATTTCTGTGTTTAGATTAAAATTTATGGCACCTCCTACTCCAATTAGTAAATTAACTTTTCTATTTTTTGAATTTATGGATTGAAGCACTAGGGTTGTCACCCTACAAGCTAAAAAAATAGATTATTCAGTTAAACTTCTGTCAACGTGTTGGTCTTCCATAGGAAAGTCATACTTCTTGTAAATAATTTTTTTCTTCTACCTCAACTTTTGAAGTGGACTTTAAAATTAGTTTGTTTGGTATTTCAATCTTAAAAATACTTCCTTCATTGACTTTACTAGTAACTGTGATAGTTCCTTCAAAATCTTCCACTATTTTTTGACAGGTGGCTAGCCCTAAACCAGTGCCTTCATATTTAGATTGGTTATGTAAACGATTAAACATAACAAAGATCTCTTTAAAAAATTCTTCTTTTATTCCAATGCCATTATCCTCAATATAGATGGCATGTACTTCTGAAATGTATTTATAATATACCTTTATCGATGGAATGTTAGATTCATTATATTTAACCCCATTCTCGATAAGATTTTTAAAGAGTAAATAAATTCTAGAGTGTATCCCATTTAGGTTAGGAAGCGCTGAAATTTCGAACTTTACTTCTTTGGAAGTTGAACTACTTCTTACTAAATGAGCGATTTCATCTAACAATAAATTGAGGTCAATAGATCCTTTTGCTAAAGTGTCGTTATTTCCGAGTCGTGAAAATTCTAACACATCTTCTATGAGTTGATTCATTCTTTTCCCTCCGTTTTCAATATAATCTAACAATTCACCTACTGTTGAATAGTCTTCTTTTTCAAGTTTACGTCGAAGTAAAGCAGTAAAACTAACGATACTTCTTAGAGGTGTTTTGAGATCATGAGAGGCAATATGCGCAAAACGTTCCAATTCTTTATTTGATCTTCCAAGGCTTAAATTAGCTTGGAGCAGTTCGTCTGTTTTTTCATTAATCTCTTTATTTTGTTTACTAATTCTTCTATTGCTTTTAGCCATAATTCCTATCAGCAATAAACCTAGTATTAAACCAAAAACAAGAGAGAGGTTAATAATGTATTGATTTTTTAATTCCTTATCTTTAATTTCTTTTTGGAAAGATTGCTTGGCAATTAACTTATCTTTTTCAGCCATTTTATTGGTGATGGCTAGCGCATTGCTGACGTTCATGGAATTTGTAGAATCTTGCAATAAGATTTTTTGTTCTATGTAGTTTAACGCACTTTTATAATCTCCCTCAGCTTTATAGATGTTATAAAGACAATCATAAGATATTATTTCAATATTAGTAATTTTTTTCGACTTAGCGATTTCTAACGAATTTTCACAATACTTTTTAGCTTTTTTGATATCTTTCGAAGTGTAAAACATTCCAAGAGCCAGTATGGTACTCGCTTGTGCATTGATATCTTCATTTTTTTCTGCTTTTTGAATACTCTTGGTAAAATAAGCTAGTGCTTCCTTATTCTTTCCTTGCTTTTCTAAGGTGATGGCTTTTGTTCTATAAAGATCAGGTAATGCTTTTTGATCGGATCGACTTAGTTTAGCTAAAAGTGCTATTCCTGTATCACAAGTTTTATCTGCTAATAAATAATCACCAAGTTGAAAGCGAATTTCAGCGAGTTGAAAAAGTGCTATTCCTAACATCCGCTTTTTATCGTCCGTTTTGTGATAATATTCAATAGCCTCTTCTATGTAATTGAGTGCGATTTCATTTTCTCCAATAAATTTATGCGCCTTTGCTAGGCTTACCATGAGGTTGGGAGTTAGTTTATATTCCTTTCCTTTGAAATATAAATCCATCGATTTTTTAGGATTTTTCTCCCATATCTTGTCACCAACTTCTGTATAATAATGCGCCACTGTTTTATGTCCGTCAGGATTTAGCATATAATATTTAGCGGATAATTTTAAATAGTCTTCACAAAGCTCAATTTTATTATACCTGGTATAAAACGAAGCTAGCTTGGCATAAGAACGACCAGTTCCCCAATGGAAATCTATCATCTTACTAATCTCGGCACTTTTCAGAAAGCTTTCTACCGTTTTTGCAGAATCTCGAGTAGTATACCTATGGTATTTGGCGATACTCATTAAATTACGTGCCTGTAATTCTCGTAATTCTAATTTGTTAGCGAGACGTTCACTTTTTTCAAAATATGCTAAGGAAGATGCTCTGTTTGAAGATTCATATAGCATGAGTCCCATCTTATTCAATGCTTTTACTTCATTGACTTGATCTCCCATTTTTCTGGATAAATCAAGGACTTTTTGAGCGTAGATCTTTGCTTGTTCATAATCAATATTGCTCAGTTCGTTTGTTAATTCTTTCAAGATTATCAAACGTTCCGCATCATCAGTCGTATTGGAAAGTATGGTTTGTAAACTGTCAACTGAATTATTTTCAGCAAAAGAAGAGAGTTGGAAAAAGATAAGAAAAAGGGAGATGAAATAAAATGGCAAGGCATTTAAAGGTAGTAATAAACTTGAAAGTAAAGATCTTTTACTCATGGTTCAGTTCCATTTAGAGGTTAAGTATTAATCATTATTGCTAGTGGACATTTTGTTGTTCTTAGCTTCCAGATTCTAGTAAAATTGCTTGTGATTAGAGAATCTGTGGAAGCTTCAAACATATTAATTAAAGATTATATATGCTTACATTTACGATTTAGTCAAGGTTCATGCCAAATAAAAAAAGTGAAAGCGTTTAATAATCACAATGAGACTAGATGCTCATTTAGGGTGACTAAACGAAGAAAAATATTATAAAAAATTAGACGAAGCGAACATTGATTTATTTGAAATCGGATTAAGTAGGACTTTTTGTACCTTACTTGGTAGAGTAGAAGTGGTAGAACACGAAACAGCGTTAGTGCAAATTTTTAATATAACCAATATAGAGATAGATCCGATTTTAAAAATGGATGAATATATTGATACAGAAACAATGAGTTCTCAGTTAGGACGCTATGATAGTGAGAAAGAAAAAAATGAGTTTGTTAAATCCATCGGAGAAGAAACGATTTATTTTAGGTATGGATAAACAGCTTCATTTTATAAAGCTAGAAATAGGTTGTGTTTATAGCTTAGTTTTCGGTAAACAAAGAAAAATGGAACACTCCCCCAAAAACCACTAATAAGGAACCCCCAGCTCTTTCCGAATAGTTTTATATTTTTCAGCATTATAATTCCAATAATCTATTTTTTTAGATTGGTCTAAAACGGCTGTGGTAGTCAATCGTTTAGTAGGAGCTCTTTTGTCGGCATAAGTCTCTTCCCATTTAGTGATTTTATGCGGGAATTCTGTGTTAAAACTAATGACGAGCGTCCTTTCTCTTTTCGGATAAGTTAGAGAATAGGTAGATGTTTTTTCTCCTTTTTTAAGCGTAGCATTTGCCTTTTCTGTTTGGTGTTTATGTTGTTCTAATCTGGTATAATAGAGGCCAGGGATAATATCGATATCACCTTGAGGTAAGTGATGATAATCCATTCGGATTCGAGACCAAATTTCATCTTCCGTAAAAATGGTCGGTAGTTTAAATTCACGATCCCCTTCTTCTTCAAAATAAGAATAAGAAGCCACATCATAATGCTTGCCTCTATTATTCATTTGAGAAAAAATCTGTCCACACCATTCTTGTCCAGAAGCCGTTGCTTTGGTCAAACCTTGTGCTTCTTTTAGGGGGGTAAACGTAGAGAGCATCATAGAGTAGGGGTAGATTCCAGTACCAAACTTTTTTAATAAGTTCATTTTTAAAATAGGAATATGATCGCTTATATTTCTATTCTTATCTGGTTTAACCCCTTTCTTTTTTGAAAATTGTTGCGCAACAAAAATAACAGTTGCCGTTCCCTGATGATGTTCACCATAACGAGATTGCGTTAGTTTATAAGAGTTTATCTCCGCACCATCC
>JALZUU010000337.1 GCA_023300665.1 Saprospiraceae bacterium
GTAACCATTGTGCCTGCCTGCCAGAGGCACGAAGGCAGGCTTCATTTTTAAACAGCTTCTACTAATTAGTCAAAACTAAAAATAGAAATACCGATAGCAAGATGGAAATAAAAAAGTCTTTTTCCAACAATAGTTGAAAAAGACCGAACCCCAAAGAATAATTGCTTTACAACAATTACAGTTGATCAATATAAAGAAAACATTATTTTTTCAATAAAAAAAAAGGTTGATCCTCTTAGGTGATAAAGAGAAAAGAATAGGTGTCTAAGGAAAAAGAAATTGGAAAAATTAGCTTTAAAAACAGAAGTTGTTAAAGAAACTGTTTACGTTTCTTTTAATATCTCTAATACTTTTTTTCTATAAAGGCGACCTACTGGAATGTCTGCCTCGTTTAACTGAATGGTATTATTTTTCGAATTAAAATTCTTTATATATTTTTTATGGATAACAAACTTTCTGTGAATTTTTAAAAAAGTATCCTTTTCATTTATCTGATTAAGCACTCTTTTCATGGACAACTTCATCACATACTTTTTTTCTTCTGTAAAAAAGTAACAATAGTTTCCATCTACTTGGATCCATAAAATATTATTCAATGATACTTTATGAAAGGTGTTGCTACTCTTCAGTAAAAAGCTATTCCCATCAGTTTCTTGGGAGAGTAACTCTGATTGATTTAATAGTGCTTTTTCAATGACACCTCTTAAGGTAAGTAAGTGAAACGGTTTGACTAGATAACCAGCTGGAAGAATTTTCTTGGCTCTTTCAAAATATTCTTCACTCTCAAAACTGGTGATAAAAATTATAGGAATGTTTCTGGATTGAATGTTTTCGGCAATTGAAATTCCATCTATTTCACTTTGGATATTAATATCCATAATGATCAAATTTGGTTCTTCTGAAGCTATCGCCTTAAAAGCTTCTGCACTAGACTGGGGATTTCCTAAATACCGATACCCTAATTCGATGATCATCATCTCTAGTTCCAAAGCAAAGGAGGTATCGTCTTCAACGACTAAAATACTTACGGTGTTCATCTATTGAATGTTTGGACAATAGATTATTATTCTAAAAAAGTTAGATTATGATCGATTAATCTTTTTATTTTTAAACAATTTCTTATTAAAAAACAGAATAAAATCTAATATGCTTAGTGAATTACAATTTGCTATGACAAGTTAATATTGTTATGTTCTAAAACGCCAATTTCGAGATTAAATGGTGTCAAAATGATGTTTTTTGGTGACAAGAAGCGTTCATTGGCTATTTAGTATTAATCTATTATTTTTATGAAAATTACGATTTTTTCTCAAGATACCTAGGAATTCTGATCAAAAACTTAGTTCCTACTCCAAGTTTACTTTCGACTTGAATATCTCCTTTGTTCATTTCAATTAGGTCTTTACATAAAACCAATCCTAGTCCAGTGCCCTTCACTATTTTTTTTCTATCCGCACTAAACTCAAATATATTAGGTAAAATAGTTGGAGAAATACCCGTACCTGTATCTGAAATTTCTAGGAAGATGGCTTCCTTTTCAACGATCGATTCTATTAGAATCTCACCTCCTTGATCCGTAAATTTCAGGGCATTATCAATCAAATTTCTGACCACTGTACTAATGGCATTTCGATCTGCATAGACCTGATGATCTGCGTTGGTTAGATTATTCAGTCTAATATTTTTAATATCTGAACTAGACTGATAAATCTCCACCATCTCTTGTACAATAAAAGAAAGATTATGTGTCTCTGGATGATATGGAAACTGACCTTTCTGAACCAAAGCCCAGCCAAGTAAATTATCCAACAATTTGGTTACCTGTTCGGTAGATTGTTCAATTTTTTCTCCTAGTTGATGCACCTCCTTTATTCGATCTTGTTCGATTAGAAAATTCACTTTTTTAGATATCCCTCTCAACGAAAGTAAGGGTCCTCGAAGGTCGTGACCGATGATACTAAAGAATTGATCTTTGTTGGAATTTAGTTTCTTTAACAATAAATTTTGTTGGTTGATTTCTGTTGTTCTTTCTGCAATTTCACTTTCCAAATAAGCTTGTCTTTTTGTTAAATTCATGAGCCGAATTCTATGGCCAAAATAAAGGATGGACAAAAATAACAAACTACAAATAAGGAAAAACAACCAAGATTTATAAAAAGCTTGTTTGACAACAACAGGTACACTTAATTGATTTTTGGCCCAGTTTCCTCCTTGTCCTTTTGCTTTTATTTCTAAGGTATAATTACCAGGTGGCAATGAATTGATTCGAATAGAGTTTTCTCGTTGATAGTTCCATTCTTCTTCTAGACCTTTAATTCTCCAAGCAAAAGAATGCGGTTCTTCAACATAATCTAATAAAGCAAAATTTATGGTAAAAAATTTATCGCCAGGTTCTAACTCAACTTTTGGATGCTGCAAAAACTGATTAGATTTATCAACTAATTGTCCTTCTTGATCATCATATTTTTGAAGTGCTGTTACGATAAAGGGTGCGTTATTTTCCTTATAATTAAGTTCCTTGGGGTAGAAAGCAATTACACCATTTATTCCACCAAAATACAATCTACCATCCTTGGCTTGGTAATGAGAATAGGTATTAAATTCTTGATGCGGGATTCCATCGCTTGTATTGAAAGTAACCACCTCATTATTTTTCTTATCAAAACGCATCAATCCATTATTACTTGGTAGCCATAAGTAACCCGCTTCGTCCTCATAAACGGCATAAATAAGATTATTTGCTAGTCCATCTTTAGTTGTTAATTGTCGAAATATATTTTTTGATCGCTTCCAATGAATGAGCCCTCCACCTCCAGTTCCAATCCAAAAATCTCCAGTGGCATCTTCATGAATATGCTTAACATGCTGATAGGGCAATTGAATATGATCCACAATTCCTTTTTGAGGATCCAGTAAATAAATACCATTAAAAGACCCTATCCAAATTCCTTCTTGATTTTGATGAAAGCTCGTGATTTGGTATTCATTGAGTTCTTTAAACTCATTCAACTTTTCATATATTTGAATAGAATCATTAACTAAATGATAAAGTCCATTGGCAGCTCCTAAAAACAATTGGTTAGATTTTTTATCCAGAAAAGGTATTTTAATAGCAGGGTTTTGAACTATTGGATAGGTAGGATCAACAAACAGAGTCTTAGTACTATCCACCAGTCGGTAGAGCCCTCTTCCTTCTGAACCACAATAAATGGTATCAGCTGAGACATGAGACAAGCCAAGTCCATGAAATTTAATGATCCATAAAATTTCTTTGGTTGTTTTATCCAAAACATGAGCATCTTTATAGGTAAAGATTAGCAACTTATTGTCAGATAATTCAGTGATACCGCGGGTACTATATTGACTATTTTCTACCAGATAATAATCAAATTGATTTTCTTCTAATTGAATAAGAAATAGTCCAAGTCCAGTGCTCAACCAAAGCCGGTCATTCTTATCGACAAATAGATGGGTAGCATTCCATTTAACATTTCCACCAAGAATAGCAAGTCTTTTAGTAAGATCTTCTTTAAAGTTTCCGTTCTTATCAAAAAAATATAAATGATCATTAATTACCAGCCAAATATTTCCTTGACTATCCTTAGTTAATCTAAAATAATTGATTCCCTTTTCAATACAGTTTAGGTTATCATAAGTTAGCACTTTATGATTTTTTTTAAGAACAATAGGCTCAAACAACCCTGTTTCTTTTAATACAAATAAGTCATCTTGAGGTTTATTTCCAAGGTCAATTTGTTCAGCAATAACCTTGAGAAAATTTCCAATCGAATCGTAAAAAAATAACTTTTTCTTATCGTAAGGAAGTATTCTCTGAATGTTTCCTTCTTTATCAAACTCTTCAACTTGGGTTGAATCTTTACCCCACATAAATGTAGTATTCCATGAAGTTGGAATCTGATAATCTAAAGAAGGATTCTTAGTTTTCGGATAAGGTAAAATCTGTTGATCCTTGTCTAAATAATAGGCTTGCCCTATTTCATCTATAAAATTGACGATGGGGCCATTACCATCCGAAATAACTACCTCTAAACGTCTGGTTGATTTATCATCCCTAAAGTCAGATTCAATTATCTTAGTTTCTGGATTAAAAAGAATGGGAGGAGTATTCTCTTTATTGATCCAAAATTTACCATCCTCACTTTTCTTAATTCCTTTAATTTCTCCAGAAGAAAGCAAGAAGGTAGAATCTTTGACAATGGTAAAATTTAATCCATCAAAACTATTCAATCCATTATCAGTAGCTATCCAAATTAAACCACGATTATCTTGCTGGACTGAAAAAATCTCCCGTCCAGAAAGTCCTTCATCTGTATCAAAAAATTGGACATTAACCTGCTGATCCTGTGTAAAACAGGATAAAAAGCAACAACAAAAAAAGAAGGTTAATATATTTTTTTGATTTATCAATATCGTAGATATTTAAACAACTTCAAATTCAAGGCAATAATAGACAAAGACATTGTAAAAAAAATAAAATATCTTAAAAAAATAGAAAGTTGTTTAATAAACAAAATTATAGACTTTTCTCAATAAATCTAGGAATTCTGATCAAAAACTTAGTTCCTTCCCCAAGTTTACTTTCGACTTGAATTTCTCCTTTGTTCATTTCAATCAAGTCTTTACATAAAACCAATCCAAGTCCAGTGCCCTTGACTATTTTTTTTCTATCCGCACTAAACTCAAATATATTAGGTAAAATAGTTGGAGAAATACCCGTACCTGTATCTGAAATTTCTAGGAGGACCGCTTCCTTTTCAATGATCGATTCTATTAGAATCTCACCTCCTTGATCTGTAAATTTTAGGGCATTATCAATCAAATTTCTGACCATCGTACTGATGGCATTTCGATCTGCATACACCTGATGATCTGCGTCGGTTAGATTATTTATAGAAATTCCTTTAAGATCAGCAGTGGACTGATAAATATCTACCATTTCTAGAATAATTATAGACAAATTATGAGTCTCTGGAAGATATGGAAATTGACTTTTTTGAACCAAAGCCCATTTAAGTAAATTATCTAGCAATTTGGTTACTTGGTTGGTAGATTGCTCGATTTTTTCTCCCAATTGATGTACCTCTTTTATTCGATCTTGTTGAATTAGAAAATTCACTTTTTTAGATACGCCTCTCAACGAAAGTAAGGGTCCTCGAAGGTCATGACCGATGATACTAAAGAATTGATCTTTAGTTGAGTTTACCTTCTTCAGTAATAAATTTTGTTGGTTGATTTCTGCTGTTCTTTCTGCAATTTCACTTTCCAAATAAGCTTGTCTTTTTGTTAAATTCATGAGCCGAATTCTATGGCCAAAATAAAGGAT
>JALZUU010000338.1 GCA_023300665.1 Saprospiraceae bacterium
TCATTCACATCAAGCGGGCGGACGAAATTTTGAATCGTTTCGTAATGCGTCTTTCCATATATTTTCAATAATAAAAGATACATCTGCTGCTTTAGATCAAGCATCTCCGCTTGAATATTTCGCATAATATCTAGGTGTCGCAAAATGCGTAAGGAGCGATAAATATCGTGGTAGTTTTTTTGATTAACCGTTTCTACTCTGATCTTTTCTCGATATAGCATTTCTTTATGGAGAAACTCCATGTAGGTTTTCATTTTATAATTATACTCGTAGTAATAATTAATAATCTCTGAAGAAGTATTGAGTGCTTCGTAATTATTAAAATGCTGTCGATTCTGGATTTTGGCGTAAGCCAGATTGTCCTTTGTTTTTTTATTAAATAAAATTTCCAATGGAACACTAAGTCCAATGCCAATTGAATTAAATTCTCTGGTATCTCTTAGTTCGTCATTAAAGTGATTGAGATTGCGATAGGCTTGTACTCGAAGCGCAACATCGTTGATACCTCGATCTGCTCCAAAAGCAATTTTTTGTTCTAATTGTTGAATAGAGTCGAGTAAAACTTCTTTTGAGTTCTCGTGTAAAAGATAGTCTAGATTGACATGCAGAACGGGTAATTCATCAATCGCAAAATTCGTATCCATGTTATTTTCACCTAGCGTAGATTCAAACCAATCGTTATAATCTCGATAGTTTTTTAGCTGAACTTTGACCTGTTCGATACGACTTTTGATATCAATAATCTCTTCGTATAATATTCCTTTTAAGAAATAAACTTGATAAAGTAATTTTTGCTGTTCAATCAGCTGCGTTTCTCGTGCCGCCAATAGTTTAATCTTTTCTTCATTGAATAAATAGATCATCAGATTAAAACGATAATAGAGTTTGCTATCATTATTATCTAAAGCAAATTTTAGATTATCTAGTTTCCGCTGATCATTTAGTCGTTTAGCTTTTTGTTGATTGCCTAACCAGCCTTCTCGTAATATATTCCATTCAACCCCTACTCGAGTCCGAGAACCACTGAGATTACTGTCTGTTCCATCTTCTGCATCGAAACTTTGATCGTGATTAATGAAATGTTGTGCCTTCACATTAATCCCTAAATCCTTTTTCAGTTTTTTAATCTGATGCTGAAAGATTTGATCTTTACTGGTAAGGTCGAGATTGGGTTCCGTGATATTAAAGAGACGGTCCGCCGGTTCCAGATTGGGATTGACTGTGTTAGTCGGTTGGCGGTTAAGATTTTTTTTAATCAACGTAAGGATGTCCTTACTGATTCTTTCTACTACAGGATCGTCTGTAGCTTGCGCAGATAACTGAAGTCCTCCTCCCAAGAGCAGTAACGACAATAATAGTCGCAAAAGCCAGGCGAAAAGACCCGAAGTTTTATCTACGATACTCAATGTATCGGGGGAATATTTACTCATAGTAACATTACCGGATCAAAGCCAGTCGTTTTTATTAGTAGACAGTTCTTATTTTATGTCACTGATAATCAGTGAATTATCAATAAAACAAGAAAATTTATCATAACATCCTCTATAACTTGATGCTATTTCACATTAGTTAAAGTCAAAATTTGTACCATAACTGATTGATTACAGGGAAGGTGAACGAAGAACGATACTGAAGCGGATGAGAGACATGAAAATACCTTGATGGAAGGCAGCTGACTTACCAGCTGGCAAACGCGAAATGGGCCAAGGAGATTCATGGATTATAGTGAATTAAAAGGGACGAAATGGCATTTTTTAGATTAAGTACGCTCTGGATAATTACTTCAACAAAGTCATAAACTTAATAACAACCATTGCCTATTTTTGTATATGGATACTTTTTTCTAAACTCATAATATTCGGTAAGCTGTTCAGAAGACCGAAAAAGATTAAACATATCGCCACCAGGAAATTCGATATAATTACTCATCCACGTTTTTTCTGATTCAGTTAATTCGTATCCCATTTGGTATAAATAGAACAAGGTGTTTTCAGTTATTTTACCCATTCCACAATAAGCAGTTATATTTTCACATAGTGGGAAAAATCGCTTTTTTTGAGCCAAAAAAATATCATACAGTTTCGTCTTATCATCAGTACTTATAAAATACATTTTTGTTGCCCATTGAACATCCAGTCCGGCAGGCAGTGAAAAATTGGGGTTCTTGAATACAATCATATCTTTTAACATACGCTCTGTTTCAACTAGATTTTTTGGGTTTAAAATTTCAATAGCTGTCATTACTTTAGGAAGAAAATTATTAGAAATAGCCTTATTTATTTTCCTAGTCGGATGCTTTTCTAAAGCTTCTAAAAGGTGTTTTTTTATAATTAGTAAGTCCTCAAGATCGTCACTCATCCAACAAAATTTTAAACCTTTAAACTGAAGTTCATAATTATCTGTTGAAAAAACATTTTTGAGCATCTGATCTAATGGCTTACCACCAATCCTCAAAAGTGCATTTATTGCTTTTACTTTATCATGCATCGGATCAGCAGCAATAATGTCATTTAAAAATTGTATTACTTTTTCATCATTTTGATCCGAAATAAATCCCAAAATCTGAATTGCTCTATAATTAATTTTTATTCCTTCATAATTGCGCTTTTGATTATAATCACGATGATATAATTCTATGACCTCTTCAGTGCTAGGCTTTAGAGAATTAATCAAGAAGATATCTCCATACGGTATGCAAGGAATATCAGTTGATAGTGTTGTATATATTTTCTCGATACGATTTTGTCCACAGCTTAGACTCAAACAAATCAAAAATAATATAACATCTAAATTTTTAAAATATTTTATTCGCATTTTCCGTTACTACAAACTCATTATTAATTATTTTATGCATTTAAATTGTTAAAAAAATATTCAAAAAAAACCTCGGCTAAAAGCCGAGGTTTTTTTTGAATATTTTTTATCGAGCAAAAGAAATCGCTCGTTTTTCACGAATCACCGTCACTTTGATTTGCCCCGGATATTGCATTTCATCCTGAATTTTTTCAGAGATCATAAACGCTAAATCATCCGCATATTGATCAGACACTTTTTCGCTTTCAACCATCACTCGTAGTTCACGACCAGCCTGCATGGCGTAAGCTTTTTGTACCCCTTCGTGTGCCATTGCGATTTCTTCTAGTTCACCGATTCGTTTCATGTAGCTTTCTAAGATCTCACGACGTGCTCCTGGGCGCGCACCTGAGATGGCATCACAAGCTTGAACGATTGGCGATACCATATTGGTCATTTCTACTTCATCGTGGTGAGCACCTACGGCGTTAGAAACGATGTCTGATTCATTGTGTTTTTCACAGAGTTTCATTCCTAAGATGGCGTGAGATAACTCTGTTTCTTCTTCTGCTACTTTTCCAATATCGTGAAGTAAACCTGCCCGTTTTGCTAGTTTAGCATCTTTGTTGGATAAGCCAAGTTCAGCCGCCATGATACCACATAAATTAGC
>JALZUU010000339.1 GCA_023300665.1 Saprospiraceae bacterium
AAAATAAAGATAGCCTTAAAAAGGTACGAAAGAGGGCTGCCTGGAATGAACAGTTCTTGGTAGAGGTCTTAAAATCTATTATTTGATGCAATCAACCTATTTCTAATGAGACTATAAAAAAATTATCAAAGCTTGTCTATAGGTTTACAATTGTACTAGTAGTTGTTATAGTAATTTGGTTTACATTAAAATATTTTACAATAGATATTTATTCAATAAATGGAAGTATATTTAAATTATTATTGTTATTGAATTTTGTTAGCAACTTAATTCTTCTTTTCATTTGGTTATGGATATAATTGATTACTTCAATTCTTATTGCTCTTGCAAAAAAAAACGTTGATTAAAGAAGAATAATTAAACCAGAAATAGATCTAATTGAAAAAGATATTTCTCCTCAAGAATGATTGCTGACTAATATTCAACAATAACTTATTATGACTTCCTTAATTAAAAATATTCTTCTGGTGGGCACTCTAGTATTATCAGGATGCCCATTACTATTTGCAGACCATCAAATAGGTAGCGAAATATATTACGAGCTAATAGGAGAAGGAGCCTATGAGGATTCAAAGCTTTATAAGTTTAATTTCGTTGTTTACATGAAATGCTCGCACCCCGATACTACTGATTTACTGATGTTAATTAATAATTCTATTACACCCTTCGGCGAAGAACGAAGAATACTATCTATTGATAGTATCCGAAATTTCGAATATAATTTTGTTACTTGCAATAACAGACCACCTGGTATTTGTTATAATAAATTGTTCTATTCTGATACACTTTCAGTAAGAGAAGATATGCTTCCCATGGATATTTCTTCTAAGATATGTTGTCGTGATGTAATACTGAATAATATCGTTTCCCCAGATACTTTTGGTACTATAGTGAATGTTGTGATTAACGACTTTGCTTACCAAAATAATAATGCTAGTCCTATTTTTGTAGAAACTAGTTTTCTGAGTTTTTGTGTAAATGAAAATGTTAATTATGCTTATAATATTGTTGAATCTGATGGCGATCAACTAATTTACAAATTTTGTACGCCTCTTGGTGATAATATCCTCATGGGACTCACTCAAAATCCTCCTTGGCCTACTATCCAATATCTTCTCCCAACTTATGCCACCAATTATCCACTTGGACAAGGCGGCTTAGCCATAAATTCCACTACGGGACAATTAACCGGAACTCCTCAAATTACTGGAAATTTCGCCGTGGGCATCTGCGTAGAAGAATATCGAAATGGTGAATTACTTGGAATTATCCGACAAGACATTGCGATCAATGTTGTTGCCTGTTCTCCGCTCCTCACTGCCAGCCTTGAGTCCGAAACTACTGATCCTCAAAACCGCGCGGTCTACCAACTTTGCAACGAAAATACGCTAACGATTCAAAACCTCAGTGGCCCCTCCGAATCAATCACAGATTACGAATGGTATATCAACTACCCTGATCAACCACTAACCAGCAATCTAGAAATACCAACCTTTACCTTTGAAGAGACAGGTGTTTTTTATGGACATCTCGTAGTCAATCCAGATAGTATTTGTAATGATACCGCTTTTTTTGTGGTAGAAGTATCTTCTTTAGAGACAGATTTTTTGATGACTTATGATACTTGTAACGTAGGGCCAGTTGACTTCAGAGCGATTCCGTTTAGCAGTGCTATCGTTGATAATTATAGCTGGAATTTTGGAGATAGTTTGATCGCTACTCAACCAAATCCAGTACATCAATTTACCGATGCTGGAACTTATACCGTCCAATTGATCATAGAAGACGAATTTCAATGTCGTGATACCTTATTTCAAAATCTGACTTGGCGACCTGCACCTGAAGTAATTCTAGTCTCACCCGATATAGCAATTGGATGTACGCCGCTTACAACGACCATTCAAAACCGCTCCCGCCCCGTAGATACGACTTATCAACTTTACTGGGAATTTGGTGACGGAGGTACAGATACTGGATTGGCTCCTTCGCATATTTACCGTGCTTCTGGAAATTATAGTGTTTATTTGTCCATCACTTCTCCGTTTGGATGTTTTGTCGATACGGTGTTTGAAAATTTGATTTTTGCAGATCTTCCGCCAAAGGCTGGCTTTACTTGGAGTCCGTCTATTGATCCTGAAAAATTCACAGAATTTCAATTTATAGATGCCTCTGAACGAGCGTTGGGTTGGAATTGGATTTTTGATACACTCTCTATACCAGATATTCGCTCAACATCTACGTATATTTTTTCTGATACAGGTTATCAAAACGTTACCTTAATTGTCGAAGACCAGTACGGTTGTTTCGATACGTTAACAAAAAGTGTAGATGTCGTTCCTCCACAAACCTATTTTTTACCCAATGCTTTTACCCCAAATGGAGATGGCCTTAATGACGTCTTTATTGGGGTTGGTTTAACGAATTATTTACAAGATTTTAAAATGAATATTTTTGATCGTTGGGGAGGTCTGGTTTTTAGTTCGACGGATGCGCAGCGGGGCTGGGATGGCGGCAGTGTTCCATCGGGTATGTACGTGTATAAGGTGCAGTACCGAGTGCCACGTGGCGAGCGTACGGAGATGCAAGGAGAAGTGGTGTTAGTACGATAATGGCATGTTAGGAATACATCAGAATAATAATATTACAATATGAAAATCTTTAAATATCCTTATGGCTTTTTTATTTTTTCAATATTTATTTTTATTGGAGGAATTATAATGGAAATTGTCACTATTAGTGAGGTAAAGCATATACCAGTGACGTTTGCTAGCAGTATTCTTAGTTTTGTGTTATTAATTTTTGGGCTGATCCACTTAGCTATTTATAAAAAGGTTTCAGCAGAAAAGTACTTAGTGAAATTTGCAAAAGGTGTCTACTGGTTTGGTATTTTATTGTTTATGTGTGTGCTTTTAAATGTTTTCATGTTTACTTTTGATTTGAGTGTCAGAGCCGTATATGAGAAATTATTTTTGCTTTATTTTATCTGCCATCCAATTTTGTTGGTCTGGTTAATAGTAGATTTGATTGCTGGCTTTAAAAGCTAAATCGAATTTTTGACTGGTGAATTTCCTTCCATCCACCTCCAATTACACCAAAGAAGCCATACCTTTACGCTTAATTTCAATTTAAAACTTGATTCACCATGCCCTTGCTCCTCCATATCGAAACCTCCGCTGAATTCTGTTCCGTCTGTCTTAGCGAAGGAACAACCATCCTAGCATCCCGTGAAGGAACAGAACGATTTACCCATGCAGCTCAGATTACCGTATTCGTAGAAGCCTGTATGAACGAGGCTGAACGAACTTTGGCTGAATTATCAGCTGTTTCAGTGAGTATGGGACCAGGATCTTATACAGGCCTTAGAATTGGTCTATCTGCCGCTAAAGGAATCTGTTATGCCTTAGATAAACCGCTGATTGGAATAGAAACTTTAGAAGCTTTGGCTAGCGCTGCTTACGAACTAAAAAAAGAGTCCGCAGTCTACATTCCGATGATTGATGCCCGTCGAATGGAAGTTTATACAGCCACATTTGATACAGCACAAAAAAAATTAACGAATACAGAAGCGCTAATCTTGACAGAAGACTCCTTTGCGGAGCAATTGAAAAATAATAAAAAAGTAGTCTTCTGTGGGAATGCTGTTGAAAAATCGCAAACCGTCATCACAGCCTCAAATGCTGATTTTCAGCCACTTATAAGCATTGCTTCACATCTGATTGGTCCTGCTCTGCGAAAATGGGAGGCAAAAGAATTTGAGGACGTAGCATACAGTGCGCCATTTTATTTTAAAAATCCCAACATTACGACACCAAAGCCAAACGTATTAAATAAAATAATGAATGGTAAAAATATATGATTTTATAATTAAAATTTTTATTTTTGGCTCATAGTCAACTGCTTTATACCTTATCTAATATCTTAATGTTTTTCGGTTGGTATAGTTTTTGGCTAATTGAGAGGTAAGTACATGGACAAATTAAACGATAAGTAATGACTGGATCTTTTTAAGTTATTCTGCTCTGCCTGCCAGCCGGCAGGTTTATAAAAATCCACATTATGCTACGGCATAACTCTGATTTTTGCGCATTAATTAGCTTAAAAATCTCCTCGGTCATAATTTAAACATACAATTTTGCCCAGGTACTTAGTATTATTATTCTATTTAATTTTTAAAAAACATAGTATGAGAAAGCAAAAAAACGAGACAATCGTTTTGAAGAAAGGCAATAGGGAAATCCAGTTGGATTATGCCGAGCTTCGTAAAGCGGTTCTAGTTTTAAGAGCAGTCAATCACAAATTACGTCAGAGCATCATCGATTTATTAGAAGAAAACGATAAGATGACTGTTACTGATATTTACATTAAACTAAGATTGGAACAGTCTGTTGCTTCACAACATTTAGCAATTCTTCGAAGAGCTGGTGTCGTAGCTACGGACCGTCAAGGAAAGTTCATTTATTATTCGTTAGATAAGGACAGATTGTCTCAAATCTCTCGATTAGTAGAAGAATTAGCGGCGTAGTTATTTATACAAAACGTTCTTTGTACGCATGACTTAAACTTTATATTTTTAGTAAAAAAAGTATTTGTTATGTGTTTCGCAGGAAAAATGCTGTAAATCAATAGATTTACAGCATTTTTTTTGAAATTATTTTCATTTAAATAAATAAAAAATGCATATTTGCTAGTGATTTAATTTATACCTATAAGCAGCTATCCTGCCTAACCAATAAATCTTGGATATTCAGGGTACTCACAAAACTAAAAACTCCTCTATGAGAAAGGCGAAAGTTGTTCTTAAAAGCGAAACACTCTCCGAGTCTTCTGAAATTTTACGTGCATTGACACACCCATTAAGAATGAGAATTCTAGAATTTATCGATCGTCACGATTCTATTAATGTAAACAAGATTTACAACACCCTCAAACTAGAACAGTCAATTACTTCCCAGCATTTACGTATTCTTCGTAATGCAGGTATCGTACTTACTGAGCGAGAGGGAAAGTTCATTCACTATAAAATTGATTACACCAAAGTTTCTAAAGTATTATTAGCAGTTAATAATTTTTTAGACGAAGAGTAAACAAAGCATTAAAACCGCTTCACGTAAAAAAGGCAGTGACGATTTCGTCACTGCCTTTTTAGTTGAAAGAGCATTATTATTTTACTCAAGACTGTTCTGTTAGAGTATGTCAACGCATTGGTCTTTCCTCTCTAGGAGTTAGTCGTCTTTGATTACTTCGTTTTGGGAACGATTTTTTTACTTTATAACGCTCTAAAGCTACCAAGCAAAAAGGTAAAAAACAAAATGGGATTTACCAAACATATAAGAGCGGGAGGCGGTTCTTCCTTCTGGAAGTCAGTAGGCAGCAAGGCAAAAAAAACAAAATGATTCAAAGTGTTTTACCGTTTTACTCTATTGATTCTTTTCCATTTTCTGGATCTATCGTAGTTTGAGCGGTATTCTCTGCAGATTCTTCTGTAGTAGAATTTACATCTTCTGATATAGCTTCTTCCGTCGTTGCTGCTTTAGGGCTAGGGCCATTTAATTCCTCAGAATTAAAAACACTACGATAAAACAAAATAATACTAGCTACCCCTACAGAAATAGCTACATCCGCAATATTAAAAACAGGTCGAAAAAATTCTAAACGCTGTCCTGGCCATAAAGGAGACCAATCGGGAAAATGCCCACGATATAAGGGGAAATGAAACATATCAACCACCTTTCCATGAAGAAAATTAGCATAACCACCACCTTCAGGTAAGAATTCAGCTAGCCCAGTATAACGGCTAGATCCAGAGAAAAGCAATCCATAAAAAGCACTATCGATTATATTACCAATCGCACCAGCTAGAATAAGCCCCGCACTGATCAAAAAGCCTAAAGCTACTTTAGATCTGATAAGTGTACGCAGATAGAAGGACAAAACGATGACAGCAATAATCCGGAAAACACTCAAGCCCAATTTCCCCCATTCACCTCCAAATTCGATTCCAAAGGCCATTCCTGGATTTTCTACAAAATGGAGCATGGCCCAGTTGCCGATCAACGGAATTTCTTCCCCATACGTCATATTGGTTTTTACCCAGATCTTTAAAGCCTGATCTATGATCAGAACAAATAAAATAACTGAAATAACTTTAGCTGATCTACTCAAAATTTTTAGTTTTTTGGCAAGAATACGCAAATTAAACGCTAGCCAATTAATAAAAGCTTAGCTAAGTCTTAAACGTCTAAACCTAGAAATTAGTTTTTTCAAAAATACTTATTAATAATAGAATAAAGTCTAACTAGTAATCAAAAAAATAGTGATTATAGTTATTACCATAATCACCATTCAGCTTAATAACTTGTATAGCAAACTTACTTGAGCCACAAACGTATTTATCGTTTGTTTTTCGCCTCAATGCTAAGGGTAGCATGTGGAACCGCTTTTAAACGTTCCTTGGAAATTAACTTCCCTGTTACCCGACAAATTCCGTAAACCTTGTTTTGAATTCGAAGTTTGGCATTTTCTAAGTGCTGAATGTGTTTTCGTAAACGGTTAGCTAGTGTACTGATCTGCTCGTTTTCAGCAGAGCCAATACTGTCATCTAATCCCTTAGATTTTGAATCTGCATTATTAGAGCTATCTGATAGTTGTTGAACATAAAAGTCCAACTGCTTTTTAGCTTCTGATAATTTTCCGTCAATTAGCAATTCAAATTCACCTAGTTCGCTATCTGTGTAGCGTGTTTTTACTGCTTTCTCACTCATAATAAAAAGTTTAGTGTTAGCAAATAAACTGGCTGTTCAACCAATTACTTGTAAAAAGATGCCTCGTTTTGCTTTTCAAGCACAAAAATACGGCAAATCTGCGCAAATAAAAAATATTTAAACATGCTCTAAATCATAGCAACCGCTACTTTCTAGAGAAGCGTTGAACATCTTCATACTATTTAAAGTAGAATTCATCCAAATATATTGCCATGATAGATAGGCTTTTATCAGAAAATCTTTGGAACTGCTTCTTGAGAGAAGAACTTGGCGCGATTTTTACATATAAAAAAGTGTAATACAAACATCGCCTACTTACTGATGAGCTGTGAGAAAACTCCGTAGTAAGTGCTTGGGCTAATTGCTAACCCATTATAAAATCACCTACTATGTTGAAACGCATTGTAAGTGCAGCATTGCTGTGTCTTTCGAGCCTATTTGGCTATTCCCATACCGAAATTAATGTTGAAAATTCCACCCTCGCTTTCATTGAGCTGCAAAGCGATATGGCAGTTAGAGAAATGTGGCGAACGGGTATTCCCGCGAGTATCACTTTGGCTCAAGCCATCGTTGAATCTTCTTGGGGTAAAGGACCGCTTGCCGTGCAGGGTAATAATTATTTTGGAATAAAATGTAATAATAACTGGACAGGAGGTACGATGCATCAAGAGGATGATGATTATAAAAATGGTAAACTAGTTCCGTCTTGCTTTAGGGTTTATGATTCGGTAGAAGAATCTTATGTTGATCACTCAAATTTTTTACTAGAAGGGACTCGTTATTCAGATTTATTCAAACTTTCTAGCACTGATTATAAAGGATGGGCAAAAGGATTAAAAGCCGCAGGATATGCTACAGATCGTCGCTATGCCGAAAAGCTAATCGATAAAATTGAGACCTATCAATTGTATCAATATGATCGGATCAAACAAAATTTCAATGTAGAAAGTGGTTTTGCTACGCACAATAGTGGTTCGGCTACGCCAACTTCAACACCGAACCCAATAGAAGTACCCGCTGCTTTTGAACTTCCAGATGATTATGTTCCCAATTATTATGGTGCTACTACAGAAAAAACACCTGCATCTAGACAAAAAGAACCGATGCCAGCAGTCAGCACAGAAGCTCAGCATGCAGTCGCTCCTGAGCGGCCAAGAAGATATAGATAATAGAAATGCTATAGGCATTTTGCTATGGTGTTGAATCTACCCTATAAAAGGAAAAAATTTCTTCTGCATTTTTTCGAAAAAAATGTAGAAGAAAATACTGCGACCACGCTGTGGTCGGGTGTTTAACGCTAACTATGTTAGCTAACATAATGTGACCGCTCTGCGGTCATTTTCCCTGTCAAAGCTATGACCGCAGAGCGGTCACAGTATATTAGCCAAGGTTTGGCGTCAGAGGTTTCGACCGCAGAGCGGTCGCAGTATTTCGTAAAAAGTGCAGAAGTTTTTTTTGTTAATTGAACACCCTAG
>JALZUU010000340.1 GCA_023300665.1 Saprospiraceae bacterium
GCTTTTTCAAGACGACTATTAACCGACGGATCAAAAATCAACTTATTGCTATACGCATAACTAATCGCGTATTTTCTTAATAGATAAGGTAGTTGATTGGTCCATTGATTTTTGGTGTTAGTTGGGAGTTGTTCTGTAAGAAATGTTTCAAAAGATAATTGCAATAAGATATCGTCGGGAACAATAATTAGTCTTTCGATCTTATCAGATCCTTGGAGTTGAGCCAAAGGTTGTTTAACTAAGAGATCATATAATGCAAATGATTGTTTAGCAAATTCAGTAATGGAGGTGATACTATCTTTTTCAATGGTCCGGCGATAATTGATACAGTCTTTTAGAAAGTTTTCTGGTTTTTTTACTTGATGGTAGCTAAGTTCATTTTTATCCGAATAACTAAAAATATAAATGTTTTTATCGCCGATGAAGTATTCCAAAATTCCGGTAGAAGGTGGAAGTTTTGATTGGATAGATCTTATATCCATGAAGGAATCATTGGCATATTTTAGCTGAAAATATTTAGGATGATTTTCTTCAAATGATTGAATTAAATTTTCGTAGGTCTGTGTTTTTTGAAAACGTTCTTTGGTTAGTTTTTTAATTTTTGCATCCTCCTCTTTATTCAATCGCTTCATTTCGTAGATCTGAACTTCTAAGTCATAAATTTCTTTTTTAAGTTGCTTTTCTTTTTTTAATAAATCAGCAGGAATACCAGCAAATTGGGCTTCTTCATTTTGTAGACCATCGAGCATGACGACGGCTTTGTTTTTTGCAGCAAAATTATAAGCACTTTCTAAATATTTTTTGTCTTTTGTTTTTTGATAAAGTTCTAGACTTACCTGCGTTGCCTGTTCATAATAAGGTAGTGTTTCTTCTAATAAATCATAACGAGACTTTGCTGCTTTATATCCCTGTCTGATTTGGACCAGTAGTTCATCGAGCCGTTGATAGGTGAGATAAGTTGCTTCGAGGTCAGGTGTTTTTCCAGTAGATTTATACTTCGCATAAAGGGCATCTGCTTTTAGTCCTATGATTCTTTCAAGATCATCTTCGTTAATGAAAACATGTTCTTTCAAATTAGGTAAGTCTAGTACATCCTGTGTTTTAAACCCAACACTTAAGTATTGAATAGCGCGATGATAATGGCTGATTCCTTTATCGAATTCTTGTTTGCCGAAAGCTACATCTCCGAGTCCTTCATAAGCAAAAGCTATGTTGGCAGAATGACTGCCTTTGGTTAATTCTGTAGCTAGTTCTAATGCTTTTTGATAATTATATTGGGAATCCTCTAGATCATTATGGGCATAATTTTCATAAGCTAAGTTAGAATATCCCATTCTTTTAAGATTTTTTAAGTAACGGGTAGAATCTGGAAAAGTGGATAGGAAATTGGTGTAAAGAGGAAAAAATTCATTATAGGGTCTCATCTCCGATAGAAGGTTAAATCGATTAAATTGAATCGGAGCACTTCTAAATACAGCATTTGGAAAATTTTTATAAATAGCTAAGGACTTGTCATAGTTTTTTAAAGCCTCTTCAAATAAGGATTTATTATCTAAATAAATACCATACCAACCATAATATTCTGCTAGCTCTTTCGTCTGTGGTTCAAAATAAGTTTTTGCTTGCTCAAAATAAGCTTCTGCTTTTATATGTTCATTGATCTTGCCGTAATAACTTGCGGTATGGAGATAGGATTTTCCTCTTAAAACCTGCTCATTAGGATAATTTTCCAATAATTTATTTGCTAATAAAATATCAGAGATTGCAAGATCAAATTGGGAGTTTAACTCATATACGAGTGATCTAGTATAATAGCTTTTTGCTAATCCTAGTTTGGAGTTTTTATAGTTTTCGCCTTTTCTCATTTGGATGGCGGTATCTAAAAAAATTAAAGCTGAATCGTATTCAGATAAATTAAAATAATTGCAACCTAGTCGATAATAACATAAACTTTGTAGGCTATCAGCTGCTAAAGAATATGCATTTTGAGGAATAATTTTTTTTAAAATTAAGACTGCTTTTTTTTGATTGGAAGGATCTATTGGTAGGGCCATAGATGTCGTAATGGCCTGTTGTAAAAGAGAATCTGCTGTTAGGTTTTGAATTGGATCGGTAGATAAAGATTCATTTTTACAACTAACTAGGACAAAAATACAATGAACGGATATCAATAATAAAACGGTCTTAAGTAGTATTTTCATAGTATGTTGTTCTAAGTGTAAGGAACAAAATAAATTAACTTTAAAAGGACAAAATAGTTAAGAATCTAATCGAATATTATCATGTTTTAGTTTGGTTATTCGGAAAAATAAAAAACCGCCTGCAAAATCCCAATTTTACAGGCGGTTTTTAAGTAGAAATCTATTTTATAAACTTCGAAGTTTGTACTTTATTTTTAGTTTGAACTATGATAAAGTATAATCCAATACTCTCTGTTTTAGGAAAATCCCTAGTGTATATATTTCTTCCTTTGGTTAATTGAATTGCTTCATTTACCAAAATTTCTCCGTTGATATTTGCGATGCTAACCGTTGCTTCTGCTTCCTTTTTGACGATAATTTCAAAGGTTGGAATATCTCTATTCGCTAAATAAGAGACCGATTGATTATAATAATCCTTTTCTAAAAATTCTATTTCTTCTCTATAATCAGCATCTTCACAATTAGTATGGGTTGTCAAATAATCTAAAGCTGCCTGCGAATTAATATATCCGTCTGTCAAAGTATAGCCGAGAGTTTTCATGGGGTCGGTACTATTTAGAATAGCACATTTCACAGTTTCCCAATTAAAGGTTTGTTGGTGAGATCCAAGATAGGTTGCGAGTTTGGTAACAAAAGCGGTAGCTTGAGAAGTGCCGCTATTGCTTAATGGTTGCCACAGATGATTAAGACCCAAGATATTTTCACCTGGTGCAAAAACATCAACGCTGGTAGTTCCATAATTTGAAAAACTAGATTTATCGAAGAGGCAATCCGAACTGGCCACAGAAATAATATTGGGATTATTAAAAGATGCTGGAAAAGCAGAAAGACCAGAAAGTTGACTTTCAAAATCATTATCATTGTTGTCATTTCCAGCGGCTGCAATAATTAGCATTTCAGATAAACTAAATGCCTTACTTAACGCATACTTAAAAGCGTTCTTAGTTTCGTTTCCATGGTGTTTTTCTTCCATATATATAAAACTCATATTGATAATATCTACTCCATCGGTAATCGCTAAATCTAGTGCCTGAATTACATCAAATAAACTCCCTTGTCCATTATTATTGTGTGTTTTATAGGACCTTAATTGAATGACGTTATTCTGATTTTCTAAGTTATTCATAATGATAGAAGCAATATGAGTTCCATGCCCATTTTCATCCAATGGAGGGTTATCAGGATTAATAAAATTGAAACCCATGTAACTTGGATTATAGAAATCGGTTGCTTGTGTTGTTGCATAAACAGAAATTCCTGTATCAAAAATTCCGGTCAGGATGCTATTACCTCCATTTGGTTGAGTTTCGGTGTTTAAAATATCTTCATGACAACTTTCTGTAGAGCCCGAATTTTGATGAAGATCAGACACAAAATAATTGAATCCAACACCAGCTACCTCAGACCTTACGCTGGCCTTCTGCTTTTTCCCAGTAATTGGTCCGAGCGGATTTCCTCCAGCTGAAATTGCAGGTGGATCAATAAGTTTTACTAGTAAAGCACCCAAATTTGGCGTAGGGTCACTAACGAGCTCCATTTCTAAGTCGACCAAAAGATCCTCCAAATCTTGTGAAGTTGAATTTGGAGCCATGAAGAGGATTAACTCATTATTGGAGATGGAAGATTGTGAAAAAATAGGTAAGACAAATAAAAAGGCGCATAAAAAGAACAGTAATTTCTTCATAATAGATTTTGTTTTAATAAGTAAAAGTTAAAATGGTAATGGAACACTAAAGGCCGAATAAATCCATTATAAAGGGTACAATGTCAAACTAAAAAAAAAATGTGACCAGAAAAGTCAATTATTTTTTAATAAAACCTCAAAATAGCCTTAATTTTATTGAATATGATAAGAATGTTAGGTTTTAAGACTATTATCAAGATAAATTAAGTTTGGTGGAAAATCAAATTTTTGGTTGTTTTTATTGCGTAAGAAAGGGTAGTGTTGTTGATTGTTTTGTGGTGGAACGTAAAAATAGGAAAAGCGGTATCGAAGTGAATCGATACCGCTTTAGAAAAAAGTAATTAATTTTTTTAAATCAATTTTTTATGAATTTTTTTATTTCCTGCTTATTTAAACTTTGGTCTAAAACCCTTAGGAGATATAATCCTGAACTAATGTTATCAACATTAATAAAATGATTATAACCAACAGCATTTTGTCTTAGAATTAATTTTCCATTTGAATCCATAATTTCCAAGATACCATTGAAATCAGAGTCAAGTGAAATATTTAAAATATCATTTACTGGATTAGGAAATATTTTTATTTCGTTGGCATCTATATTTTCATTGTTTTTTGTATTTTGCATAACTGATTCTCTAGTTTCTGACTGGTTTTCTCCACCACCACCATTACAATCAGGTAGTATTATTTTTCCCATAAATTGACAAACTGGATTATCTTGGTTAAATATATGATATTGGATAGCTCCAAAATAATCAGTATTTCTACAACTTGGGCCATAAATACCCCATTCAGCATTTGGTACAGCTTGACCATCTACTATCAAGCAAGCCTCACCAAATATGCTACATTGGATGGTGATTTCTGGTTTCTCACAACCTACGTCACTACAATCTGGTAAGGTAGTTGTTAACTCAAACTGACAACTTGGGTCTGCTTTCCAAACTAGAGTATATGGTATTTCTTGACCAAAACCATATTCTACACATTCAGGAAATATTTGCCATGGAGAATCCTCTGGATCGAGTCCGTCTATTTTTGCACAAGCTTCAAAAAGTTCTCCGGTACAAGAAAATTCTACAGAAGGAGTTATTCCAGGACAAGCAGAATTACAAGCAGGAATAATAATATTTTCAAAAGTCCAATTACAACTTGGATCATCTATATATTCAACATAGACATTTGGAATTACCATACCATTTGGACTATCAAAACATCTTGGCTCAATAATAAAATCATTCGTACTTTGACCTACTACAAATATGCAAGCAAGGGAAGAAGCTCCTCCACGGCAACCAGCTAGTAGGACGGGTTCAGAAATTCCAGGAGTACTTGCTGCAGTAACACATACTTCATCCCAAGCATTAATGGCAGATTGAAGTTCATTGGAGCATAATCCAAATTCATCAGCCATTACATTAAGTATTGCCTCACTCATTTCTGGGTATCCTGCGTTTGGTCCTACCATCGGCAGAGCTTCTAAAATTATGTTAACCGCTGCATCTAAACCTAATGGGTCGATACCTAAAGAATTATCTCCTTGGCTCATAAGATAAAACCAATGTCCGATAGCTAATCCATTTGTATGTGAAGAAGAAGAATTGCCTAAACAAAATGGTTCTGACAGATCTCGGTTTACTAGTCCAGCAATTATTGGTTCATCATCTCCGATTACCCAATCTAACCCGTTGACTTTTGATTCAGTATAGGTACCTAAAATATCAGCAATACCTTCATGAAGCGCAGCATTGGCAGTAGGGTCTGTATAATTCAAAAATTGATTTAAGTAGGTATGACCTAGTTCATGACCCATCACATCATATAAAGCCAATGAGGTTCCATTTGGATGAGTACCAAAGCTTACAAATGCATCATCAACGGTAGAACATCCAAGAGAAAAGGCATTAGTTTGGGATATGCCACAATCTACGTTTATTGTTCCAAATTCAATATCAAGACATTCAAAAGAAGTTTGAATTTCAGTTGCAGTGTGCATGGCCTGTATACAATGTTTGGAAACAGATGGATCAAAACTCCAAACTGGAAATGTCGTACTAGGAATGGTGTTTTCGTCCCAGTTACAAAAGAAACCACCATCATTATAGACTACAATATCTCCATTTGGTGATTCTAAGGTTGTTACACCTCCTTGTGTATTATCATTAATTGTTTGTACTCCATAAGTTTGTGTACAACCTAAAAGATTAAACTTTCTTTCTATTGTTTTCAGGATGGTACCATTATTTGCATCCACCCAAGTGGTTTTTGGATAATCATCATTATGAGATATTTTCCAAACTAAAGTATAATCTCCAAATAAAGGACTAATGAGTAATTCTGAGTCAACAATATCTTGTTTTAGAATCGTAGATTCTATTTGATCTAAAGTAATTTTTGCGCTAGTCTGAATCTTAATATCTCTAAATATTTTTGGATATATAGCAACCGGCTTTTGATCTTTTATCAAAATACTTAAGTGACTGCTTTCAATTTTAACATTACGGTAGAATTGATCATATTGGAAAAATTTTTTAGTTGCTGATAATCGACTCTTATCAATGCGTTTAAATCTAAATTCGCTTTGAGTAATTTTTTCTAAAGAATTAAGAACAACAGGAAGCTTAACAGAATTTGAAAACTCGATGTTTCCATTTGTAGATTTTTTTGAAAGTTCTATACCTTCTCTTCCTAGGTCTTCGATTAAATTGTTATTTAATATTCCTTGGGAATAATAGTCTTGATAATTACTAGGTTGGGCCATCAGACCAGTAAAAAAAATCAAGAAAAATGATAATAAATTTAATTTTTTCATGTTAATATGTTTTTAATTAAAAATAAAGTTTCTTTATTATGAGTTTTTAAACAACTTCATATTCACAATTACAATAGGATTTGTTTTTAAAAAATGTGACAATTTTTAAAAAATTATTCTAGTTTTTATTCTTAACTCTATAAATTGGAACAGCGGTACCGAGGTGAATCGATATCACTTTTGAAGTTAAAAAGAACAAAACCTAAAGGGCTTCATTCTTTGTCTGGGAAGTTTAAATAATTATTATCGAATAATTATTTTTTGAACTTGGTCCTCTATATTTTTACCTTTAATAGATAAAAAATAGATGCCATTTAGGTGAGATAGATCCAAGGATTGATTAGAAATCTTGTCTTCTACGATCGTAGTAAATACGGTTCGTCCTAAAAGATCTCTAATAATAATTTGACCATTTTGAATTTCATCATTAAAGTTTACCGTAATGTTGCCATTGGATGGGTTTGGATAGATGGTAACCTTGGCTGCTAAGGTTGGATTCTGTGAATTTGATATATTTTTACTTCTCTTGATAATATCATCATCTGTAGAATCACCTCCACCTTCTTCAGGGTTATAACAGGATGTAAATGAGTTTTGCGAAGTTTCTCCAATGGCACAAATAGCGGTCACCTGCCAATAAAAACATCTATTACTTAAATGGTTTGGTACAACCAGACTATTATTAGTCGTTTGGAGGTTCCCGATGAATGCGGGGGAAGAACAATCACAATTTGATGGAGGAATAAAACTTGGACTACTTACCACGTAACCTACCGCTCCTGGTACAGGGTCCCAGCTTAATACATTACCCGAAACTTGTAAGTTGGTTGGAGCACTGACCTCACAGCTTTCGTTATCACATTCATAGTAAAAACAATCCTCGTATACACATAATTCTCCGTCAATATTTTCGGTAGCTGTAAAACAAACTTCTGCGGACATCGGTACAGAGAAATATCTTGCAGCCGATTGTGAACCATCATCCCACATAAAAGAGTCATAATTATCGATGTCAATTGGTTCATCTTGGTCATCTTTTAATTGTACTATAATGTATCCTAAATCGCAGGGGTCGCAGTTTTCATTTTCAGCGCTTGTATCCAACTCAAATCCGTTGTTTACTTTAAGATTTGGAGTAAAATCAGAATAGTTAGACACGTCTGAGCAATCTAATGGATTGGAAGTAGTCAGAATACTGGACACTAAGATAAGTTAAAAATTATTATCATTACACTTAAAACTTATCAAATGTCAAAAGAAAAAAAGAGGTACACAAA
>JALZUU010000341.1 GCA_023300665.1 Saprospiraceae bacterium
AGCAGACCCAATATTCAACATTCATTCTAGCCCAAAACCCCTTCTTCCCCCACAAACGGAATCGCCTTCAACTTCTTCCCCGTCATCTTATACAATGCATTTGCTACCGCACCACCAGCCGGAGGAAGCGTAGGCTCACCAAGCCCAGTTGGACTATTCGTACTCTCTACAAAATACGTCTCAACTTTCGGTACCTCATTATGACGAATCAACCGATATTGATCAAAGTTTTTCTTATTCGGTTTACCATCTGTAAAACCAAAATCACCATACATCGCGTGACCGATCCCATCAATAATTCCACCTTCCACTTGATTTAAAGCACCCAATGGATTTACCAAAATACCACAATCAATCGCACAAGTAATTTTATCAATTTTAGGTTGTCCATTTACCTCGATCAAGTCCGCAACTTCCGCTACATACGTATTATGCGAGTAGTAAGCACACATTCCTTGCGTGGCGTTTGCTTTCCCCCAGTCAGATTTTTCAGCAGCCAATTTTATTACCGCCATCGCCTGTTCTGGAACATATTCAACTTTCCCAACAGGCTTATCGATCGCTCGCTGAAACCATTCCAATCTAAAAGCTACCTCATCTTTTCCAAGTTTTTCTGCTAAGGTATCCACAAAACTTTGCTCCGCAATGGCTAAAAAATTACTGATTGGTGCTCGCCAAGCACCTGTAGTAATATTACTTTTTAGTTGATTACTCGTCACTCGATAGTTAGGAGTAGCCCCTGCAGGAAACGCATTAACTTGCATACCCCACATTCCAGAATTAACCGAAGCTTCCGTCAATTCATAAGCGGAAATCTGACCATCTTTGATTCCGGCTTTAAACTTATATTTTACAGCAGGTCGATAGATACCCGCAGTCATATCATCTTCTCGAGAGTAGACAACTTTGATCGGTGCTTTTGCTTTATCAGAAATTTCTACCGCCTCCAAAGCGAAGTCTCCATATAATCGACGACCAAAGCCACCGCCCATGCGAGACATCCCTACCGTGACCTCTTCCTCCGGACGACCCAATAATTTTGCAATCCGACTGGCAGTCCTTTTGGGCGTTTGGATGGGACCATAAGTTTCAACTTTATCCGCCGTTACGTGGGCGAAAAAATTCATCGGTTCCATACAATTATGTGGTAAAAAAGGAGCACTATAAATTGCCTCTACCACTTCATCCGCTTCTTTAAAAGCTTTGTCTACATCTCCATCTTCTCGTTTAGGTTCTCCCTTTTTTTCTAATAATGCGAGCAGTTCTTTTTCGTGATCCGCCGTACTTTCGGCTTTGGTATCTTTTACCCATTCGGCTTTAATTGCTTTGGCACCTTTCATGGCCGCCCAAGTATTAGTAGCGACGATGGCAATTTTATTATTGTTTTCACCAAACTGAAAAACCTGTTCTACGCCAGTCACTGCCTTGGCAGCGGAATCGTCAAAGCTTTTTAGTTTTTGACCAAAAGCCGGAGGTCGAACCGCACAAGCAATCTTCATTCCTTCACGTTGAGTATCTATTCCAAATAAAGGTTGGCCAGTAATTAGTTTATCAATATCTACATTTCGTTTTCCTTTTCCGATGATGGTAAATTCGGAAACGTCCTTTAATTTTACTTCTGTGGGAACGGTCATGGTACTGGCTTTTTTTGCTAAATCGCCATAACCTATCGACTGTGTTTTATCTGAATTATAGACGATCCCTTTTTCAACTGAACAAGTAGAAGGATCTACTTCCCATGCCGCTGCTGCTGCCGCGACCAACATCGTACGAGCGGTCGCACCCGCCATTCGAAGACCATCCCAACTGCTACGAATAGACTGACTACCTCCGGCTACTTGACGATCAAAATCTGCACTTAGCGGTGCTTGTTCTACCACTACATCCAACCAATCTACGTCTAATTCTTCCGCTACAATCATCGGCATCGCCGTTTTAATTCCTTGACCAATTTCTGGATTAGGAGATTGAATGGTTACCAATCCATTTTCACCAATTTTTAAAAAAGCATTAATTTCAAACCATTCATTTGGAATCTCTTTTTTGATGCGATCCACTACTTTGTCCTCAGCAGGCTTACAGCCAACCATCGAATTAAAACCCAATAGAAGACCACCACCCGCGATGGCAGAAGAACGAATAAAAGAACGGCGATTATGTTTTATTTTGATTATCATGATTTTCTTTTTAAAATATTTTCCTAAAAAAATAAGAACTACGAACACTGGAATCAATCAACTTATTTAAACGATTAAACAACTCAACGATTCAACAATAATTAAGCTTTCTTAATCGCCTCTTTGATTCTCAGATAAGTACCACAACGACAAATATTTCCAGCCATTGCGCGATCAATTTCCTCATCAGAAGGGTTGGGATTTTCGTTCAGAAGGGCAGCGGCAGACATCATTTGTCCAGCTTGGCAATAACCACATTGAGGAACATCAATTGTTTTCCAAGCTTTTTGGATTCGATGTGAACCATCTGTAGATAATCCTTCAATGGTCGTAATTTTTTTATCAGCGATTGCTTCTATCGGTAAGGAGCAGGAGCGTAGTGCGCTGCCTTCGATATGTACTGTGCAAGCACCACAAGCGCCGATACCACAACCGTATTTGGTTCCGACTAATTTGGCTTCATCGCGTAATACCCAAAGTAGCGGAGTATCTGCGTCGGCTTTTACATCAACCGTTTTTCCATTAATATTAAGGGAATAGTTCTTCATGTTGATCTAGGATTTAGATAAGATTTGAAATAGCTTCTGGTTTGGAAATTTTTCGAAAAATTACCGTACCATTCTTATCAAAGATACAGAAAAAAAAACATATTTTGCCCCGAAAAAGCAGAAGCAATAATGAAAAAGAAAATACTGATATTAACCGGAGGTGGAGATTGTCCAGGATTAAATGCTGTGATTCGTGGTTTATATAAAGCCTGTAAAACCGATGGTGGTTATGAATTGTGGGGAAGTATGGAAGCCTTCAATGGATTGATGACTGAAAAAATGGATATTGTTCGATTAACCGCACGACATACGGGAGGCATTCACGCCAAAGGCGGAACCATTTTAAAAACCACTAATCGAGGGAATCCTTGTGATTATCCGGTTCAACTAAAAGATGGTTCTTGGACGACTAAGGATCTTTCAAGTGATCTAATCAAACGAATTAAAAAGCAGGGTTTTCATGCGGTGGTGAATGTTGGAGGAGATGGAAGCCAGACCATTTCACAAGCGCTCTACAAAAAAGGACTTAATATTATTGGTGTACCCAAAACAATTGATAACGATCTTTATGCGACCGATCTTACCTTTGGTTTTAATACAGCGGTGCAGGTAGCAACGAACTGTTTTGATAAATTAGTAACCACTGCCGAAAGCCACCATCGCGTGATGATGATGGAAGTGATGGGCCGCGATGCCGGATGGATCGCATTGCATACAGCTATTGCTGGAGGGGCAGAAATTTGTTTGATTCCAGAAATTCCTTATGATCTTCAGAAAATAATTAAACGAATAAATAAAAGATATAAAAAAGGAAAAGGCTTTGTAAATATGGTCGTTTCGGAAGGAGCAAAATCAATTGGTGGTACCGTCTATGGAGCAAAATCAAATGATGCTGGAGATCCTCATATTAAGCTTGGAGGAGTCGTTAATCAACTACGAGTAGAATTGGAAGAAAGTGGTTGTAAACCACAAATAAGAGGAACTGTTTTAGGACATATTCAACGAGGAGGAACACCTAGCGCTTTTGATCGAATCCTAGCTTCAGCGATGGGCGTTAAAGCTTTTGAACTAGTAGCCAATGAACAATTCGGTAAAATGGTCGCTTATGTAAATAATGAAATGACCAGTGTTACCTTAAAAAAAGCAATCAGTAAAAATAAACTGCTAACCCCTGATCATTACTTGATTAACACCGCTCGATCATTGGGCATTTCATTTGGTGATTGATTGAAGATATACCAATTGATAGGGACAAGACAGAATGATCTCGGAGAGATCACAGTATTTTAGATCTTAGGTTTTATTAGAAAGAAGTTAACCGATCCCAGCGGGATCGTAGTATTTTTTAAAGCACAAAAAGAATAAAAAGAAAGAGTGCCTGAGAAATTTAGTGTGATTGCTAGTTTGCCTGTTGACTAATTAGCTTCCCTTCTGACTCAGTTTTACACAAGAGGGAAGCTAGCAAGTGTCGGCTGACCTAACGTTCTAGCCAAAAAGTGACATAAAGTTGTGTACACTTTTCTATATATAAGATAAGGATTCTCATTGTAGAGGAAGTTTGAATTCCGACCTTGAGCTTTTTTCCACTCAGTGCATTAAGAAAAAGTCTTAAATCGGATACTGTATGAGCTGAGAAAATGCTAAAAAAATAAAAATCTTACCTTAAAGATGATGGATGAAAAATCTACAATTTTTAATGCGAGTTTATCCGATTTGATTTTTTCTTAGAAGTGCTGAGTTCGAAAAATGTGACAGGCGGCAGATTTTTTGCCTGCCTTCCTGCGGAACGCAGGCAGGTTTCGTTTTTTT
>JALZUU010000342.1 GCA_023300665.1 Saprospiraceae bacterium
AGGCATGTTTAAAAATACCCCACCACCTTTTTTAGGCTAAGAAGGTGTTTAAAAAGTCCAAAATTGTCTAAGAACTGAGAAAATTCTCCAACTTCTAATTCTATCTTCATACAGGGTGTACCTAATATTCAAAAAAAATATTGAGGGCATGCAACCCTTTCTTGGATTTCTGCACATAGATGTCAGAGGCCTTTTGCTTCAACGTCTGAATAAGCCGAAAATGGACGATAAATCAGAAGTAGGCATTTATCCAAGAACAAAAATACTTTTTATGAATTTTTCCTCTTTTAAGCTCTATCACCTTGCCTTATTATTTTTAGCATTCGCTACTTTTTCTTCATGTGGAGATGATGACGATGATAATGAACCAATGGAATTATCTATCGTAGAGACTGCTCAAGGAGATGAAGACCTTAGCACCTTAGTAGCCGCACTCACACAAGCAGATTTAGTGACTACTTTATCAGGAGATGGCCCATTTACGGTTTTTGCTCCTTCTAATGCAGCATTTCAGGCATTATTAGACGGTAATCCAGATTGGAACGCTTTAACGGATATTCCAAATGACGTATTGACGAGTGTTCTGACCTTTCATGTTTTATCCGGTGAAGTATTAGCAGCGGATCTAAGCACAGGTTATGAAACAACTTTGAGCACTGGACCAAATGGTGAAGGCGTATCCCTACAAGTGGATACAGATGGTGGTGTAACTTTCAACAATTCTGCTACGCCTACAGCTACTGATATAAGCACAACAAATGGTGTTGTTCATAAGATCAACCAGGTTATGGTACCAAAAAATATAGTAGAACTTGCGCAAGCAAATCCTAATTTTAGCACACTAGTAGCAGCATTGACGGATAGTCGTCACACGGTAGATTTTGTAGGAACACTAGTAAGCGGAGGCCCTTTCACAGTTTTTGCTCCAACTAATGAGGCATTTCAAGCTTTATTAGATTCAGATGATAATTGGAATTCTTTAGCAGATATCGATATTGATATCTTAGCATCTGTCCTTAGCTACCACGTAGTCAGCGGTGCAAACGTACAATCAAGTCAGTTAACTGACGGACAAGAAATAGAAGCTTTCAGCGGAGGAACCTTAACTATAGATCTTGATAGTGGCGTAAACGTAGAAACCACTGGTGGGCAATCTGTGCCTGTAGTCGTAGCAAATGTACAGGGAACAAATGGTGTTATTCACGGTATTTCCTCTGTTTTATTAGCACAATAAATCGTTTTAAATAATTCGAGGCCTTACGCTTCGAATGGTATAATAGGTCTTAATAGTAACCTCAAATAACCTTTGGCCAGTTTCAATTATTGAAGCTGGCCATTTTTTTTTGAAATTTAGCTTAAAAAGTATACGTTTATACATCAAATTTGTCCAAAATGTACAATAGTTTTCATTTCAACCTTAAAATTGAAAGTTTTTTAATTTTTAATAGGGGGATAGCGTTATATTGGTGTCGAATAGTAAGAACATGCAATATAATAGGCATGAAAAAATAGAAACTATCGTAAAAGAAGTTTTTATAAACAGACAGATTCAATCTTTATTTTTGAATAATTTTAAAAGGTAAGATTTCAGATTTAACATGAAAAAAGTTAATTATTCAGTTTTGGTTCATAGAGAATTGACGGGGGAGATCACGTCAGATGAATCTACTATTCTACAAAATTGGTTAGCGGAAGATAAGAATAATTCCATTTTCGCCGAGGATATTCGAGGAATTTGGATAGTAAGTCAATCCAAAGTGAGTGGTTGGGAGCCTGACGTTGAAGGTAGTTTGAAGAAATTACAGCAGCGAATAGCAGAAGATGGTCAAACAAAAACAACTCGTCAACCGGTTATATTTTCTTTGATGAAATACGCTGCGGCAGCTGTATTTATTTTGAGTATAGGATATTTTGTTAGCGGAATAGGAGCAAATAGTGCTGATTTAAACTGGCAAGTGGCTGAAACCAACACCAAAGAAGTCAAAGCCTTAACGCTTGCAGACGGTAGCCAAGTAACCCTCAATGAAGGAACCTATTTTACTTTTCCAGAAAATTTTGGCTCAGATAGTAGAGTTGTAAAAATGGAAGGAGAAGGATTTTTCCAGATAGCACGAGAAGAAGATCGTCCTTTTTCTATCGAAATGGATCATGGAACTGTTCGAGTTTTAGGAACAAGTTTTAATATTGAAAATGATCCAGCAGCGAATACTACAACAATTTCTGTAGCATCGGGTAAGGTAGCCTTTGTACCGACAGGAAGTAGTCAAGAAATTATTCTAGAAGTCAATGATAAGTTGATTTTTAATGATAAAACTAAACGATATCGTCAAGTAAGAGATCTTTCACCTAATGAGTGGTCTTGGAAAACGAACGAATTGGTATTTAAAGATACCAAACTAGAAGAGGTCATCCCAGCCATCGAAAAACACTTTGACATTCAATTATCCGTTGCCAATGCCAGATTAGTAAATTGTCGTAATCTAACTGCTACTTTTACCGAAGTAGCTAAAATGGATGTTTTGAACTCTTTAACCTTGACTCTTGGAGGAAATATCAAAAAAGCAAAAACACCTGATACCTTTGTCATCTTTGGTGGTGTTTGTGAATAATTTTTTTGTGGATAACCAACATAGATTTTATCTATGGCAAAATTGTTAGAATTTCCGTAGCTTTATAAGACCAAATAACTACAAAGCCAGGATGAGTCGGTATCTACTTCTTTTTTGTTTTTTTCTAGTTGGCCTAGCAGCTACTGCGCAGCCAGTTTTAGAAAAATTAGTGGACTTTTCGGTTACGGACCAAACTTTTGAGGAAGCCCTCTATCAATTTAACAAAGCTACAGGAGTCCAACTCACCTTTAGTAACGATATCCTACCTGAAAAAAAGGTCACCTTTCAATTTTCTAATTCTACCATTCAACAAATTCTAGTTACCATCTTAAAAGATACCCAGTTGTCTTACAGGGTGATTGGAGCTCAGATTGTTATTTTCAAAAAAATACCAACTAAACCTAAGCATATCATCAGTGGATATGTGGAAGATTTCGAAACGGGGGAAGTCCTGATTGGTGCAACCATTATGGTTGATAAGATAAATGTAGGAACCAGTTCTAATGGATATGGTTTTTTTAGTTTAGAATTAGAAGAAGGAACTTACGAGTTAGCTATTTCATATTTAGGATATCAACGGAGCCAACAAAAAATAGACTTAAGAAAAACCGAACGAATAAAAATAGCTATGCGCCCATCTTTGACGCTAAGCGAAATCATTGTAGTTGCAGATAATATTCCAGTCTTTGATCCAGAAGATTATTTAGATAAATTGGTCAGTGCTCAATTGAGTGCCATGCCTACTTTAGGAGGTGAAAAAGATTTATTTCGGTTAGCAACTCAGCTTCCTGGCGTAATCACTGGTACAGATGGAATTGGAGGAATTCACGTTAGAGGAGGAAGTGTTGATCAGAATTTGTTTTTATTGGATGATGTCCCAATTTATAACCCGACCCATTTATTAGGCACTTTTTCAATATTCAACAATGATGCGATCAAATCTGCTAGCTTTTTGCGAGGACGCTTTCCTGCTCGTTATGGCGGACGATTGAGTAGTGTCATGGATATCAGAACCAAAGATGGAAATTTGAATAAATGGGAAACAACGGTTGGGGTAGGTTTAGCAAGTGTGAAATTTTCCACAGAAGGCCCCTTGGTCAAAGGAAAAAGCTCTTTCTTTTTAGCAGCACGAACAACTCCTTTAGGATTTTTTATTAGAGAGATTAGTAGAAACAACAAAGAAGCTAGAAATCAATCTGGGGAAACAGACTTGTCTTTTTACGATGTCAATGCCAAATTACATTATAAATTTTCTGATCGTGATAAGTTATATCTAAGCTTTTACAAAGGAAATGACCAATATAGAGATGACACCGAAATTGTCTTTAATACCTTATTTGAAGGAGGTAATCTGAGTAATCGAGACCGTAGTGCGGATAAAATTCAGTGGGGAAATACTGCTGGAGCACTGCGTTGGAATCACTTGATTGGGGATAAAGTATTTCTAAATACCAGTTTGATTTTTAGTCGATATAGTTTTGCTTCCGAATCTGTAGCAACGCACACAGATACCCTTTCTACCGATCAGTCGGTTTTTAATGCCGATCGGTTTTTATTATTTAGTACGGTGATAAATGATATTGGATTGAAAATGGATTTTGACCATACCGTTTCTAGAAGATATAAATTACGATATGGGGGAGAAGCGACCATTCATCGTTTTACCCCTGGAGTGGCTTCAGAAACGGGAGAATTCTCTTTGACTGGAGAAGATCTTTTATCAGAACGAAGTTTTTTTGATTCTATAGACAATCCGGTGATTCCAGCTACGGAGTTTGCCTTATATTCAGAACATAATTTTAGTTGGAAAAAGCTCGATATTCGTTTTGGTTTGCGATGGTCTGGGATGTTTGTGGAAGACAAACTATACCAATCCTTGCAACCACGTTTTGATCTCAATTGGCGACCTTGGAGGCGAATACAGATCAACGCTGGATTTAGTTATAATCAACAATATCTTCATTTATTGAGTACCTCAGGATTGGGGCTTCCAACAGATATTTGGATTCCATCCACTCGGCAGATTCGACCAGAAGAAGCCCGTCAAGTCGTATTAGGCTTTAAGAGTTTACTAGAAAATAATTTTGAATTTGGAATAGAAGGATATTATAAAAAAATGGATCATTTGCTAGAATATACTGAGAATGCCTCCTTTAGTTTTATTAATTCTAGAAATTTTGAAAATAATGTAGTGACCGGATCAGGTACTTCTAGAGGGCTAGAATTTATGCTAAAAAAAGAACTAGGCCGCTCAACAGCTTTATTATCCTATACCTTGTCTAAAACTGATCGAACTTTTGCAGATATAAATAATGGCAATACCTTTCCATATCGATATGACCGTAGACATAATTTGAAGTTTACGGGAAGTTACCGATTAAGTGAGCGCTGGACATTTGTTACGAATTTTGTCTACGGAACCGGATTGGCCGTTTCATTGCCTTCTGGCGTGTTTACCTTTTCTAATCCTAGTACCTTTTTTCCTTCTCCCTTTGTCGTTTTGGTGTTTAATGAACGCAATGGAGAGCGTTTACCATCCAATCATCGACTGGATTTAGCCTTTAATTGGAGAAAAATAGGGAAAAACATCGAACAGAATGCAGGAATTGGTGTTTATAATGCATATAATCGTAAAAATACCCTATATTACAGGCAGGGAACAGATCCGGACAATCCCTCAAAGCCGGTTTTTCTTCGTGCTACTTTAGTTCCAATACTGCCATATATTAACTATACGATAAAATTCTAGCAGATATGCTAATTCGATCTACCGCTATTATTCTTATTTTACTACTCTTATGGAGTTGTGAAGAGGTAGTGGATTTAGATATCGATTTTGAACCATTAGTGGTAGTTGTTTCTGAAATAGCACCTAATCGTCCTGCTAGAGTAACTTTGAATCGATCTCGACCCATTCTTTCTGATTTACCTACCGAATATGTGACCGCTACAGAAGTGACTATTGAAAATTCACGAAATGGTTTATTTTCACTATTTCTTCAAGAACCTACCAAAGATACTTTAAATCCTAATTTAAACATTTTTCCCTTTTATACCTCTAGACTAGGAATTGCCGAAAGTGCTTCTAATTTTGAATTAAATGTTAAAATAGAAGGAGAAGCACCCATCTCAGCCATAACAACGATCCCTGAACGAATAAATATTCAATCGCTAAATCTTATTGATTTTAGTAAAGATACGGATCCACGAGAAGATGACAAATACAATATTAGTGTTCAAATAGATTTTAATCACAATGCTAATAAATCAAATTCTTATCATTTGATTTTCTATTTTATTTATTCTGTTGAACATGAAATAGAAACGGATACGGTGATTTATAATTTTATTCAAACACCTGAGGTGAACGATCTTTCTACCAATATTCCATATACTTTTGATTTTGAAAATGGGGTACTAATCAAAGGAAATGATATCTCATCAGGCCTACAAAGCTTAGAAGCCAATTTATCGGTACAATTTGATGAAGAGCGTTCTCCTTTTAATTCAGAATTATTGGTAGAATTAAGAAATACCAATATTGACTATCACAATTATCATTTTAATTTGACTAGACAATTAAGTCAAAGAGATTCTATCCTTTCTCAAGCAATCATCGTTCCTTCCAATATACACAATGGCTTGGGTATTTTTAGTGGTTATAATTTTGACAATCAAATCATTAAATTGACGGAATAAGATTTGTTTCGTTTATAGATATTTTACTATTCCTCCTTCTTTCAACCTAGGAATTAACCATTAAGAATTCTCAAACACCTACCTTCAGATTTCCCTGAAAATATCGTATCTTCGCATTCTTTTTTACATAAAATAAGAAAACTTACGGATCATGCTTACAGCAAACAATGTTGGTTTACAATATGGTAAACGCGTCCTCTTCGATGAAGTCAATCTTAAATTTACCACTGGAAATTGTTATGGAGTTATCGGTGCCAATGGTGCTGGTAAATCAACCTTCCTAAAAATTCTTGCAGGCGATATTGATGCGACGCGAGGTAACGTAAGCCTAGAACCAGGCAAGCGAATGGCGGTGCTGCGCCAGAATCACTTTGAGTACGAAGAAGAACAAGTGCTTAACGTGGTCATGATGGGACACCAAGAGATGTACCAAATCAACCTCGAAAAAACGGCGATCTATATGAATCCAGAGGCGACCGAAGCAGAAGGGATGCGTGCCGCCGAATTAGAAAATAAATATGGTGAAATGGGTGGATGGGAAGCCGAAAGTGATGCTGCCGAACTCCTAAGTAATTTAGGGATCAAAGAGATCAACCACACCAAAAATATGAGTCAGTTGAGTGGTCCTCAAAAAGTAAAGGTGCTACTCGCACAAGCATTGTATGGTGATCCGGATATCCTACTTTTGGATGAGCCTACTAACGATCTTGATGCCGAGACGGTTACTTGGTTAGCAGATTTTTTAGCAGACTTTAAGAATACCGTGATTGTGGTTTCACACGATCGTTATTTCTTAGATATGGTTTGTACGCATATCGTAGACATTGATTTTAATAGCATCAAAATCTATACAGGTAATTATACCTTCTGGTACGAAAGTAGTCAACTGATGACCCAACAGATGGCCAATAAAAATAAGAAGACGGAGCAGAAACGAAAAGAGATGATGGAATTTATCGCACGATTCTCGGCGAATGCTTCGAAGTCTAAGCAGGCAACCAGTCGTAAAAAAGCCTTGGATAAATTGAGCATTGAAGAGATCAAGCCTTCCAGCCGGAAATATCCATTTATCAATTTTAAACCACAAAGAACACCCGGTGATCAGATTCTTAAAGTAGAAAAATTATCTGCCACCAACGCCACTGGAGAACCCTTATTTAAGGACATCAGTTTTATGATGAACAAAGGAGAAAAGATTGCTTTATTTAGTAAAGACTCTGCAATTTTGACGGCCTTTTTTGATATTTTAAGTGGCGAGAAAAAACCAGACGCTGGAACGATAGAATATGGTCAGACCATTAAGATGGAATATCTTCCAAACGAAAACGAAGAATTTTTTGTGGAAGAAAACGATTTAAATCTAATTGACTGGTTGCGTCAATTCTCTCCAGGAGAAAAAGACGAACAATTCATTCGCGGATTTTTAGGTAGAATGTTGTT
>JALZUU010000343.1 GCA_023300665.1 Saprospiraceae bacterium
GGGAATACTACGCAAGATGATATAAACCCTAAAGGGAATGGCGAGGATAAGGATTCAGAACCATCTGAAACCGAACAACCGGCGAATAGTGAACCCAAAGAAGACCCAAACGCACCCTATCATGAATTATTAGATGAAGGAAGTGGCGTCCACAATGTTCCTCGTGCGTGGGAGATGGGTGCAGGTCAAGAGGAGCCACAAGAACTTGACGAAATTGAAACGGAACAAATCCGAATAGCAGTAGCCAAAGAAATGAGTGAAGCGGCAAAAGCAGGTTTGATTCCTATGGGATGGGAGCGCTGGGTTGGTAAAAAACTACGTCCAGTGATAGACTGGAAAAAAGTTTTGCGACATCGAGTCAGTCGAGCCATCAATCATAGCGTGGGTGCAAGAATTGATTATAGTTTTGCACGACCGAGTCGTCGACAATCGGTTTATCAACCTTTGATTCCACCAGCACTTTCAGGCAATCTTACTGGACAAATCGCTTGCGTAGTCGACACTTCTGGCTCTATCGCAGATGCTCAATTAACACGGATTCTTTCAGAAGTTTGTGGAATTTTAGAAGTATTCAACACACCAGTTACGATTATTCCATGTGATGCAAAAGCATACGAACCGGTGCTACTGACACGCAATACCAATCTAGGACAAATTATCTCCATGCCTGGCGGCGGTGGTACCAATATGATTCGCGGAATTGAAGCAGCATTGGAACTTAAACCCGTCCCCGATGTCGTCGTTGTCTTGACGGATGGCTATACACCGTATCCTAAAAAACTTTATAAAACGCCGGTTTTATTTGGGATTATTACCAACGATTTGGAGCGAACGAGTATGTTGCCTGGTTCGCCGTGGCGAGATGATTTGGTGATTAAAATTTTGATAGACTAGGGTGAAGTGTAATTAATAATTTTTTAATGAAAAATGAATAATGCACTTTTGACTTGTATATCTTTTGACGTAATAGCTATTCATATTTAAGTCTGATTAGATGGTTAAGTCGTCCAGGATTGGACATGATATTGAATTATTTATTCTCGATGTTAAGAAGTCTAACCTGTCTTGAGGCGATTCAATATTCAATATTCTTGATTCAATATTCTTATAAGACTTTCGTCAAAAAGCACTTTAAACGTACCGTGGAGGTCCCCTTTTTTTTATGATAAATAGAAATTTACCAAAAAAATAGGGGTTAAGCTTATTTGAGACTGTTCGGTTAAAGTGTATCAGCGGGTTGGCCTTCCTTTAGAGCCTGCCCCGAGCATCGTCTCGGGGAATACAGGCGCGGGCGGCAAAATGACACACTTAGTAGTACAGTCCCGCTTATTTCTTAATCAAGCCTTCTTTTTCTTGACCAATTAGGCATTTTTCCACCGAAATGACTTAAATCTGTAAATTTGTACCACTAACAAGTTACCAAGTTAAAAGTCCCACTTACCCAGTCCTATTTGAAGGCTTACCCGTGCTACGGCAGTTTTTCCTCAGAAAGCCCTGATTTTCAACCTGTTAAATTCGCGTTAAATTCGTATTTTGGCCAACCCAAACTTCTATTATTTCCATCTAAAGTATGACAGAATTACTTTGATGAAGTACTTGTATAAAATTCTGTATTCACGTACACAACTCAGAAAACCAAAAATCTCTTTTTATCGTTTAAAAATGATAGAAGACTAAAAACTTAATCGTCATGAAAAAATTATTGATTCTAACTGCTGCTATTACGGCTTTAAGTTTACTTACTTTTTTTCTTTTTGGATTTCAAAACCAACCAACTAACACTATGATCCCTGCAATGAACGATGACTATGCTGCTGAATGGAAAAAAATTGAAGCCTTTGAAAACAAAGGATTGCCAGAGTCAGCATTAAAAGAAGTTGAAGCACTATATCAACGTGCTAAAAACGACAACAATCCTCCGCAGATCGTAAAGACGGTTTTATATATGGGGAAATTTACCGGACAACTACAAGAAGAAGGACAAAGTAAGGCGATTAAGTTAATGGAAGAAGAATTGGAGCAAAGCAGTTTTCCGATGCGTTCGATCTTTCAATCTTACCTCGGACAGACTTATGCAAATTATTTAAGTCAGAATCGTTGGCGATTTCGAGATCGTACCAGCACAGCAGAACCAACCGGAGATTTTAAAACTTGGTCACCGAATCAGATTTTGCAAAAATCTCGCTCCTTAATGCTAGCATCTGTAGCAAATGATAAAACCAAGTCTGTCAAATCTAAAGATTTTAAGGCCATTCTTACTTCCGGAGAAAATACCAACGGACTTCGTCCAAGTTTATATGATATTTTGGCGCACCATGCTATTGACTTTTTTGCCAATGAACGAAATAATTTGACGGAGCCTGCTTATAAATTTTATATCTCCGATGAAACTGCTATTGGAGCCAATGAAGGGTTTTTAACCTATCAACCAGAAACAAAAGACACCACCTCCGCAAAACTAAAAACGATTCAGTTATTACAAGAATTGACGAGTTACCACATAGAAGCGAAGAATATTCCTGCGTTGATTGATATAACTTTAAAGCGAATCAATTTTGTAAATACCAACGCCGTACTCGAAAATAAAGCAGTGTTATACAAAGCTTCTTTAGAAAAATTAATTGAGGCATATCCTAAAGAAAAAATGACGGGATTGGTTTACCATAAACTGGCTGAACAATACTTTTCCGAAGGTGCTAATTATCAGGAAGGTGGTTCGGAAGAAGATAGAGTAGGGTTTATCAAAGCACGTGAACTTTGTCAAAAAGCAATTGATTTATTTCCAAAATCTACGGAAGTTACCGATTGTCGAAATCTACTAATTTCTATCGAAAGTAAAAATTTAAGTCAACAAGTTGAAGTGGTCAGTGGTGCTAACCAACCCATCTTGACCTTGATTACTTATAAAAATATTGATAAAGTTTATTTTAAAGCGATCCGATTAACCGATGGAATGAGGGATAGATTGAGGAGGAAAAATCGAAAAGAACAAATAGCTATTTATAACCGTCAAGAACCAGTGCAAACTTGGAATCAAATTTTGCCAAATCTTAAAGATTTTCGAGAGCATCAAACAGAACTAAAAATAGAACCTTTACCATTTGGACAGTATGTATTGATGATTTCTACCAGCCCAGATTTTACGATGAATAAAGAAGCCATCGCGCTTTCTGAAACCTTTGTCAGTAATTTAGGATCATGGTCGAGAGGACAAGGAACAGATGCAGAGGTGATTGTTTTTGATAGAAATACAGGACATCCAGTTGAAGGAGCAGAAGTTAATTTTAATGTCCAGTTTTATAATCGAGCGAAGCGAACGCAAGAAAACAAGAAATCACAATCTATTACCGATCAAGATGGAAAAGTAGTGGCTAGTTTTGGATCTGGATCTCAAGTTACTTATACCATCAAAAAAGGAGCGGACGAACTAAAATTAAATGACCGCTTATACATTCGCGAAGATCGAAATCGTAGACAAGGAAGTTTTCAGACAACCTTCTTTACCGATCGAGCTATCTATAGACCGGGCCAGATTGTATACTTTAAAGGGATCGTGATTTATAAGGATGCAGAGAATATGCCGATCATTCAACCTAATGAAAAAGTCGAGGTTGTTTTTTATGATGCGAATAATCAAGTCGTTTCTAAGAAGAACTTTACCACCAATGAATTTGGAACTTTCAATGGTAATTTTACGGCACCTAGTTCAGGACTATTAGGTCGGATGAGCATCGCCGCTAATAAAGTTAATGGACGCGCTACTATTCGAGTCGAAGAATACAAACGACCTAAGTTTGAAGTAAATTTCGATCCAGTTGAAAAGGCGTATCGTTTGAATGAAGCGGTAACCCTAACTGGAAACGCCAAAGCTTTTGCGGGAAATAATGTAGATGGAGCTACCGTCAATTATCGTGTGACCCGACGGGCAAGATATCCTTATTGGAGACCTTATTTCCGAGGATATTATCGACCTTATCCGACCGTTGGCAACAACGCTATGGAAATCATTAACGGTACGACAAAGACCGATGCAGAAGGAAAATTTACCATTGATTTTAAAGCGATTCCAGATCCGATGATTGATCTAGAAAATAAGCCAGAATTTTCTTACGAAGTAAGTG
>JALZUU010000344.1 GCA_023300665.1 Saprospiraceae bacterium
CTCTTTTGACTATTATCAATGGAGCCTTACTTTGAGATAAGCGATGAATATTCAAGGATTGTTTTATGTTTTTTGAATTTGCTTATTGAAGCTGTTTAAAATTAAAGCATAACTCACCGCTGTTGAAATATCCATGGTTTTTGCTCCCAAAGCCACAAAGGTTGCTCCAATGACAAATTCGGTGGCAACTACTTGTTCAGGGCGGTATATGATCCTGTAAAATGAGTCCAATCGTGGAGATTAAGTTTTGAAACAAGAAGCAGTTCTTCGTAAAGTTTTTCGAGTGGAGAAAAGTTGGTTGGGTTACTCATGTAGATTTGTTCTTTGGTTGATTCAGCGTAAATTTAAGAAAAATGGGGAATTTCAACGAAAGGATTTTGGGTTGGTCAAATTATTTTTTTAAATCAATTTAGGAGACCTTATTACTTTAAAATCACTTCAGCTTTTGAATACCTAAAAACTTTGGCATAGTCAGGCTTTTGTGGAATCGGTTGTTTATAATCCCTTGAAATACCTTTGTCTAAATAATACCGTCCAATCAGTTGCAGTCGATTTTCTGTTCTGCCTAAAGGATATTCATCTGGTATTTTTAGTTCCTCTTTTTCCGCTTCGATAAAAATACAATTTGCTGAGTTAATAGAGGCGTCATAATTAGGATCATCTAGATAATTTGTTGGCAACCAATTTGCACAAGCGCAAGCCCACTCGATATAACTTACTTCGATAGTATCCACCTGTTCGCTTAGTTTGGTAGGAAAATCTTTCGAGGTTATTTTTTCTTGCGTTTCAATGATGCCGCAGTTGGAAATTAAAATCGAGAGCAGTAGAATTAATAAGATTAGTTTCAGTTTCAATTGTTTTTAATTTATAAAATTCTTTCACCTCGCCAACTCAAATTCCAAAAACTAATCTTCCTCCTTCTCCTAAATCCTAATTTTTTTATAAAGCCCAATCGCATGCGTATTTGATTCGACCACATGTAAATAAGGAATTTTATTTTCAAGAAACACTTGGTCGCTAGTATACTTTATTAATTGTTTTGCATAACCGTTTCTAGTATGCTTTGGATGCGTTCCGATGGCACTTATTTCAGTAAATCCATTCATCTTCATTCGCTCGCCGCTAACGGCTACTAATTTTTGGTATTTATAAATTCCAAAATAATTTCCTAAGTCCGCAGTTTTATTTTTAAAATATCCTGGCTGAACTAAGCTTACTAAATCAAATAAATCTTGACGTTGATCTTCATTTTTTAAGGGAATGATTGCTTCTTCTAAATCAACCTTAATAGGCGCTTCTAAAATCATTTGATCACAAATTAGTTCTTTATTTAGACGGACGGAATGATCCAGTAAAGGCTTTTCACCAATCAGAAAAAAAGAATCAATTAGCTTGGCATATTCGATAATACCTTTTATCGCTATTTCCTTATCTATCGCACCTCCAAAAGGACCATAAGCAGGATCATAGAATTTAACTCCTGGATAGGTAATTGAAAAATCGCTTTGGATTTCATTTAAAGAATTCCAGGCGGGGTTGTCTAATTTATGGGAGGTTGTCATGGTTGGTTTTTAACTAAAGAATACAACTCCGTATCAGCATCTTTTAACCAATATAAAATATCGAGACAATTTACTTCAATTCCTTGATGAGCGAACTTTTCAAATTTTTCAGGAATCCATGCAAACATAAATAATAAATTATGTCTCTCTAAAAGATAAAACCAAGTATCAATCGGTGGTAAATCATAATCATCTATAAAACCATTTGATTCAATCGCAGATACTCCATCCATTATTACTGATCCAAATTCTGAAACAATAACTCTTCCTTTGTAAGTGTATTTTTTTGATCCTTCAATTACTTGTATTTTTTGACTTAACTGTAGTTCAAAAAATGCTTCTACCAATTGATAATCGTCCTCAAATAATTCAAAATTCCAATCTACCAATTCAATCTTATTTGTTTTATTTTCTTTAAATTGAAAGACATTTCTACCCTTATATTCTAAATTTAAACTTCTTAATGTCCTTGCGATAGATTTAGAGTTATCGTTAATTTTTTCTTCGCAATAGGCTTGCGTTAGGCTTAGATTTTTAAAAAATATTTCTTGGTTGACTTTGGTGATCATGGATTATCCCTCCATTTTATCTTTTATTAAATAATACAAATCTAACACTTATTTCGTTTAATCCTCTATCAATTTCCCCAAAATATATTCTCCTTTTTCCAAGGTCAAAATCAGACGTCTTAGTTCTTTTTCATTTAGAAAACTCAAATCTTTTCTTCTTCTAAAAATTCCAATAGCCATTTTAGGGGTAATTAATTGTCTTTGAAATTGTACCGCTAAAAACTGATTTTTTAAATCATTCCCGATGATACTCCAGTTTTTCATCATTAAACATTTTACATCATGGATATTTTCTTTTGTTGTGTTTTCGGTAAGAATTTTAACCGTGTTCGCCCTATAGGTGGCATTTAATTTGACAAAGTTAGGTGTCAGAAATCTAAAAAGATAATACGCTCGTTGTCGATATTTTCTGAACTTATAATCTAATGCTCCTAAGACCAAAATCAATTGATCATAAAGAAAGTATTTGTCAATTTTTTTATTTTCAGAATTTGGGTTTATTAAAAAAAAAGGCAATAATATCTTATAAATATTATAGCTAGCTGCATTATGAGAATCTGGCGGATTTATTAAATATTTTTCTAACCATTGAGCTTTTATTTCTTCTGACAATAGCGGTTCATATCTTCTAAGGAGAGCAATACGATAATCATAATTTATGATAAGGTATTCTAATTCAGAAAAATGTTCTGGCTTTATTGGTGGATTGTCTCTGAATCTTTTTATCCGATTCGGGATAAATCTCCTTTGCCTTGGGCCGCTGTTTTTATCATTGTATATTTGATTCCAGTCCATTTATTTCTGATTTTTGCACTTTTATCATTGTTAGTTTTTGTGCTCTTTAAGGCAACTTAATCCATGTTAATTTTGTTTCATCAAGCCATCATCGTAATGAGTTGCATAAATCACTATATCAAGCTCCTTGGCTAAAGGTAAAAATTTATTCGGATCAAATAAACCAATTGAAGTAGTCTGATCTCCAGTCAATATAAAAATTAATCTTAAATTTGATCCAGATTCCTTTAAAGCCAAATTAATTAAGTTAGTAAGATGGGAAACTTGATACCAATCAGTATTATCCTCATATTCCGACTTATATGATTTATTTTTTCCACTAATTTCAAGACAATAGGTACATAGATTATCTTTTAGGTTATGAACTTCAGATAAACTTAGGTAAGTAATATTATTTCGAAACAATACTGATTTAAAATAGCTATTAAATAATTCAAGATTATTAACTGGAAACTTACCTGCCTCGGTGTCAAACCATATCAAATTTTGAGTCTTGAAGAGTAAATCATAACTATTTAATCGGCCAATACTATCTATAAAAATATCATATTCGTCTATTTCAAAATCTAGATAAAATCCATATTTTTTAAAAATTTTGATCCTATCAATTAATTTATGTTTTGAGTTTTCAAAGGATTCTCTAATTTTTTGATGTTCTAAAGAATATTTCCAAGCCCCATATTTTTTGTATCTCTCAGGCAAGTACGATTCAATTTCAAGGTCAGATATTGAAGGTTTATACGCTAAAAGTAGTTGATGAAATTGTCTTAAAAATCTTGATTCCTTAGATGTTTCATCTGATTTAAAATATCTATTATTATTTAAAATATAATCAATAATTTCCTTTTTTTCTACCTTGCTTTTTATTCCATTCATACATGCCACAGAAACAGATATCATTACTTCATCGAATCTCCTTTCATGCTCCTTCCAATTTGGTTTACTGCGTAAAAATATTTTCCAATACTTAAAACCAAGAGTCTCTGCAATTAATTTACCATCAGATGCTAATAAAGAACAGTAATAATTATTTGGATCTGAACTTTCATATTCTTTTAACCATTTTTCTACAGATTTTTTATACCTATTAAGGTCAACATATTTTAGAAATAAATTTAAGTTGGAATTAGCAAATTGAAAACCTCTGAGTTCTGAATATCTAAACGCTAGATCTTTTATCTCTTTTTTCACTTTCGGATTTCCATAAAAATAGAGAAGAGCAAATAAATTCTCTTTCCTATAATGTTCCCCATCTATATTCAATAGCTTTCCAATAGTGCATTCTTTAATGAAAATCCTAGCAATCGATAATGCCTCTTCAACATATCCTCCTTTAATAAGATAAACAGGAAGGTTAACTTCTCTTACGTACCTCCTCTCTTTTAAATTTGATCTTTTAAGAAAATATTGATCAATGAGTTCTTTACTATTTGAAAAATTATTTCTTACAATAAATTCTAAATATTGATGTTTTTTATACTTATCGTTAGTAGTAGAGCTTATACGTTGATAGTAGTTGGTAAAAAGAGTAGCTAATTTATGTTGCTTTTGTAAACAGGGGCAATCTATCTCATAGAAAAATTTAAATATGTTTTTTGGGGAGTCTTTTAAAGCTACACGTACAAAGTCTAATTTCAATTCTTCATCAATATCTTTCGAGCAAATAACTCTTTCAATGAAGATTCTACTATAGACTTGATTAGGCTCATATTTTAAATTAACAGTCTCTATTTTTTTTTGACTTAAATTTTCACCCTCATAAGATGTTTTCACTAATGTCGAATCTTCTTCAATTAGCTTATCAAAGCGTTCTATATAACTTACTGAATTTGGTTTCAATATTTAATTTTTTCTAATTTAAATTCCCTAATTAACCTATCATTTTTAGAATAAAGTCACCAAACAATTTAGCGAATTTATTTTCAATCATCTACTTTACCCCTCAAGTCCGCTCATGATACTTCACACAATGCATCTTCGGCGCAGAATTCTCTCCCTTCTTCAACCCTTCTGCCCACCATTTACTCATCTGCTCAGGATCGAAAACAAAAGTATGATTGGATAAAATCCGTGGTGTATAATAAAAATGGATATCTACTTTTCGGTGCTTGGCTTCTAACTGACCGATCATCAAATCATCGATACTGATCGAGTTGAGCATAAAATCAAACGTCTTAGTCAAGACTTGAAAGACATTCCTAGAACGTGGTGTTTTTACCGATTTTTCAGCCGGACGAAGTGCGATTACATCAATCCAATCAGCTTTTTCATTAATGGCTTTTTGGATAGGAATAACAACCCCAAAACCACCGTCGCCATATTCACAACCATCTTTGACCATTAAGCTCATAAAAGGCAATACATTGGCAGAAGCCCACATCCAATCACAAAAATCTTCGTATTCACAATCTTCGGTCGATTTGTATTCTACTTTTTCAGTTGTCAAATTCGATACGGTTACAAACACTTTTTTTCCGCTTTCTCGAATTCTATTAAAATCTTCTTCTAGAAAATTCTCACTAATCAACTTCCGTAAATTACTACTATCTCCAAAAGTTTTCTTACCCGTAAGAAACATCCTACAAATACTAAAGTGATTGATAGAAGTTGAAAAATCTCCAGGACCATTTTTTTTGATCAGAAAAGGACAGGCTTTAAAAATACTATTTTGGTTAACCGTGGTAAATACTTTTTTAGCCCCCTCCAATTTACCAGCGGCCAACAACGGCGCCAATAAACTACCCGTCGACGTTCCTAAAAATAAATTATATTCTCTTCCACAACCAGCCATCAAATACTCGGCAAATCCGCCAGCATAAGCGCCTTTACTTCCTCCACCTGATATTACTAATGCATTCATGTTTTTTTGCTTTTGGCTTTTGACTTTTGACTTTTGGCCCTCTTCTATCGCGTTTGTCTGAAACAAGTAGTTAGGGTGTTCAATTCACCTAAAAAAGGACAGAAAATTTCTTCTGCAAAATTTGATACTCCAATCGAAATTTCATGAACAAGTCTTCTTGAAAGAATTTTGTTAATAAACGAAATAGTTCTTGCTTTGACAGGAGGTCCGACCTTGAGCTTTTTTCCATTCGGTGCATTAATAAAATGTCTTAAACGGAATACTGTGTGAGCAAAGAAAATGTTTATTAAAAAATCAATGATTAATAATCAGTAATTTAAAAATGAAAAACAAAATTCAAAGCGAGTTTATTCAGTTTGATATTTTATTAGACGTGGCGAATTCGAAAAATGCGACAGGCGGCAGATTTTTTGGTTTCGTTTTTTTTCTGCCAAAAAAATGAACAGAAAAAGAAAGAAAAGGTCGAAATTATTGGAAAAATTTAAATAAATAAAGGTAGTTATTTTTTTATTAATTGAATACCTTACCCAGCGAAAAACAACCAAAAGTCTCTCTAACAACTCAACACCTCCTTAATCCCATCCTTCTGTTTTTCATGATGCCAAATATGTAGCTCAATTAACGAAAACCATTCTCTAGCAGTTAGATCACCAAACATCGGATGATATTGTTTATGCTGCTTGGTACTATTTTTTAAAATCTCCTCTAAATCATTTACTTCTTTAATAAAGGTAATAAAATCATTTTCTAAATCCGCCTTTTTCCGTTTTTGAGGTGTAAAATCTGCTACCAACGGTGCTGGAAATTCTTCCATTTTTATCTTTACTTTTTTTCGAATTCCAAGATTAAAGAGTGCTATACCGTATTTGTTTTTCCGTTTTTTTCTTTCCGCATTATCTGAAAGACTTTTATGAAAATGTGGAATTTGATACGTTCTTGCTACCCGCATAACATGATCATAAAGTTCGGCAATAGACCACGACTTTTCGGTGGGCCTCCTCTGGATTTTCTCTTCTTTTAAAGCTTGTAAATCAGCCAACCAATCATTGGCTCTCTTATTAAATTTATAAAGTACTTTTTCCGTCTTATCCATATGCTTTTAACAGTTTTCTTCAAAGAAAAGTTTTTGAATTTCATCATCACTCTATCTTTAATTTCAGTAATCCATTTTTCACGACAATTGCGAAAAAAATCACCGTTCTTCCGCCTTAAAGGCGCCTCTTCTATGCAAAATCCATTGTGCCTCATCCAACGGAGAAACACCTTTAAATCCGCTGATTTTATCCTCCGTTATAGTGGTTTTTTGATAGCCATCTAGGGTGAGTTTAAGCCGGCCTTTTCCAGAGGTGGAGGCATTAAATTTTATGGCATAATTCATCGCAGCGGCAACCGAAACTCGGCCCGTCATCGTAAAGTTTCCTTCCTCAAAAACGGGCGCCTCTATCTGAGCATGCATTTGATTTAGATCGCTAGAAATCGAGCCCAAACTTTCTTGTGGTGCTTTGACTTCAAAAGCATACATCGGCTCTAAAAGATCAGATCCAGCATTCTTCAATCCACGTAGCACCCCCATAGGCGTGGCCAATAAAAAATCGCCAGGATTGGAATGGACAGTATGCTCAGAACCCTCTATTAAGGTGATCGCAATATCCGTCACTTCATATCCATGAATCCCTTGTCTTAACGACCAAGGAATAGCGCGTTTTACCTCATTGATATATTTGGTGCTGATATCGCTTGTTCTAACTTTTGAGGTAAACGAAACGCCACTTCCCAACGGTGCCGGCTCGATCAAAAAAGTCATAATCGCCCAACAAGGCTTTGGCATCCAATAGCGAACATAACCTTCGGCGGACTGGGTAGGTGTTTCTTTATAGATCACTTTGGGTGGTTGAAACGCCGCTTCTATCGACCAGCGCTGCGCTAGATTTTCTTTAAGGACTTCGGTCTGAATGGGACCTAATATTTTTAAGTGAAATTCTTTCTCGTCTTTAAACCATTTAAAATCTAACGTTGGATCCTCTACGTGTAGAATCTCTAGCGCAGCACCTAGTTTTTGATAATCCTTTTCATCTTTGGCAATCACTTCAACTGCGAGTACAGGCTTTCCAATTTTAGCATAAGTATCCTTAAAGTTTTCGGTACCTAAAATATCACCAGAAAGGATCTCATCAGAACTGGTAATCACCCCGATCTCTCCAGGATGCAATGCATTGACTTGTACTAAATTTCCTAGTTCGGGTTTAAAGAGTTGGTTGATTTTAATGTCTTTATCAAGCGCTTGAGATCGAATGACATCTTTGGCTTTTAGCAATCCTCCGTAAGATTTTAGGTAGGCCAATCTTCCTTTTTTTTCTTCAAATTGTATTTTAAAAACTTTGGCGGAAGCAGTTGAAAAATAGTTATTTGGCGCAGGGATCAAATTGGAAATTCGGTTAAGTAAATCTTCGACTCCTAAGTTTAATTTAGCACTGCCGAAGAGTGCACCGTAAAGCGATCCGTTGGTGATTGCCTGTTTTCCTTTCTCTAAAATTTTTGGTAAATCAGAGCTTCTTCCTTCCAGATAGTCTTCGAGAAAAGCATCATCGCAGTCTGCTAGATTCTCCAATGACTTCTCTAAAATCGCCGAATCTAAATGATCACTTGTATTCGTAAAAGACATCAACTTTGGATCTTCCGGATCAGATAAATCAGGATAGTTTAAAGCAAAAAGCTTGGCTCCTAAATCTTTTTCAAAATCTAAAAATACTTGTTCCACATCGACGCCTGCTCTATCAATTTTA
>JALZUU010000345.1 GCA_023300665.1 Saprospiraceae bacterium
TTTTCTATTGATGGAGTATCTCTTAGCGCTGTCGCTTTTGCGGATGTAGATGGTGATAACGATCAAGACCTTTTAATAACAGGAACTTCCGCTTCATCTGTCGAGATTTCAAAATTATATATCAATGATGGACTGGGCAACTTTAGTGAAATGACCAACACACCATTTGAGGGAGTACATAGAGGCTCGGTTGCTTTTGCAGATGTAGATGGTGACAACGATCAGGATATTGTAATTACAGGTGACGATAATTCAGAAACTGCTATTTCAAAATTATATATCAATGATGGAATAGGCAACTATACCGAAATGATGAATACTCCTTTTGATGGAGTAAGACTTAGTTCCATTGCATTTTCAGATATAGATAACGATAATGATTTTGACCTATTGATAACAGGTCAAAATAATTCTATTGACCGAATATCAAAATTATATATCAATGATGGATTGGGCAATTTCACTGAATTGCTAGACACTCCTTTTGATGGTGCAGCTCGGGGATCAGTTGACTTTGCAGATGTCGATTTAGACGGAGATCAAGATGTATTTATAGCAGGAGGAAACTCATTTTCTAATTTATATCTCAATGATGGAGCGGGGAATTTCACGGTATTCTTGGGTAATTCATTTCCATTTCCTAATTTAACATGGGCTTCAGTTGCTTTTGCAGACGTAGATGGTGATAACGATTTTGATTTGTTCGTGACTGGAAAAGGTGGACAGTTCTCCGGCTTTGAAACTTTATCTAAAATGTATTTTAATGATCTTACATCAGGAGGTCTTAATATTAGTGGACTTTGCTATTATGACCTAAACGAAAATCAAACAAAAGATCCAGATGAAATCGTATTAACCAATCAAGTAGTTCAAATTTCTCCAAACTCAACTTTTAACTACCCTACCATTAATGGTCAATACCGCTTTTTTGTAGAGAACGGTGATTATCAATTAACTACTATTCCGACGGAGAATTGGCAGTTGACCACAGATCCAGTCGTAGCAGTTAATCTACAGGGACAATCTGTAACAAATATAAACTTCGGTTTTATTCCAAATGCAGAAATTCAATTAGTTGAACCTGACATTTCCTCTGGTCCTACTCGTTGCAGTTTTGATGTTCCTTTTTGGTTGAATTATCAAAATAACGGAACTACTTTTGAAAATGGGTTTATAGAATTTTCTTTACCCGAAAATACTATCTTACAAGAAGCATTTCCCAATCCCGATGAAATAATGGGTAATAAACTATTTTGGAATTATACAAACTTGGCTCCTTCTGAACTAAACGAAATTCGCTTAACGCTAAAAATGCCTGATGCCTCCAACCTCGGTGACACACTAAATTTTACCGCGACCTCTTTTCTAATTGACAACAATCAAAACACTATTCAAAATACAGTTTATAATTACAATCCCGTTCTCAATTGCGCCTTTGACCCCAATGACAAAACAGTAAATCCTCCAGGAGATGGAAACAATCAACTTACCCTCTTTGATACCGAATTAGAATATAGAATTCGTTTTCAAAACACTGGAACCGACACTGCCTTTACGGTCCGAATCGAAGACGATCTAGACTCAGACTTAGACTGGAATACCTTCCGGCCAGTCTCAGCCAGTCATCCTTATGAAGTAAATATGGACGTTGAATCTGGAAGAGTAACTTTCTTATTTAGCAATATTTTGTTACCAGATAGTACAACCAACGAAGTGCTTAGCCATGGGTTCGTTAAATATAAAATATCTCCATTAGATAATTTACCTGAATGGACCTCCATTACTAATGAGGCTAGCATTTTCTTCGACTTTAACCAACCGATTATAACGAACATGACTTTAAATAGATTAGTTTCTGATTTAACCAATACTACGGAAACTACTTTCTCTAGAGAACTAAAAGTAACGCCAAATCCATTTCAAAAAAGCACCATTTTTAAAATCAAAGAGATTCCTGGAAATCGGGGCACTTTGAATATTTATAATACAAATGGGAGCCTAGTTTTTAGTCAGGTTGTTGTTTCAAATATGGAGGTTACCTTCAAAAAAGATGGCTTAGCTAGTGGAATATATTTTTATAACCTAGTGGATCAAAATCAAGTCCGAGTGTTTAGAGGAAAAGTTATCAAGCACTAAAATAGCAAACTAGAATTGATTCTTATTGAAGTTGTTTAAGAATTCAAAAGGACGAGTATACTACTGGGCATTTCATTTCTTCCATTTGCTGCCTCCCAGCTCCGGCAGTACCGCCGGAGCGTAGCATCAAGCCCGCAAATGTCCAGTAGAATGAAAGACGAGTAAGCAAAAGAGCTGCGTCCTGACAATCAAGCCTTTAGCTTCGATTTCGAACATCATTTTAAGGGCTTCATTATATTCTATATAATATTTAAACCAAAAAAAATACACGTTACACGTTCAAGTGTCTCTACATCCCTTCGACCTCCCACAAAGCGAAACAGATCCTGCAAGAAAAATACTTTTAAGAACAACCTCAACGATTCAACA
>JALZUU010000346.1 GCA_023300665.1 Saprospiraceae bacterium
AAAAGTTACCGCACTATTATTAAAAATAAAGCAAAAAAATTGATCGTCTATCTTATCCTAAGTTACTAGCAATCAATAAATCTAAATCGGTGTATTTGATACCAAAGCGTTCGCTCAAGTAATGATTTGTCAGGGTTCCTTTATAAATATAGACACCGTGTCGTAATCCCATATCGCGCTGAATGAGTCTTTCTATATTTCCAGAAGCACCTGCTCTTGACAAGATAGATACTAAAATATTACTCACTGCAATAGAAGCGGTACGCGCTACTTTAGACGGAATGTTTGGTACACAATAGTGAATTACATCGTGTTTGACAAAAGTAGGTCGATCATGATTCGTCACCTCAGAAGTTGCAAAACATCCTCCCTGATCAATACTTACATCAACGATTACCGCTCCTCTTTTCATTTTTGCCACAATTTCTTCGCTGACAATAATCGGTGTTCGTCCTGAAGGGGAATGCATGGCACCGATGGCTACATCTGCCGTCAACAATTCCTTTTCCATTTGCATGGGGTTCAGCGACGAAGTATTGAGTTGACGACCCACTTGACTTTGGAGTCGCATCAATTTAGAAATATTATCATCAAATATTCTAACTTCAGCACCCAATCCGATGGCGACCCGCGTTGCAAATTCTGCGACCACTCCTGCTCCAAGAATGACTACCTTAGCACAAGGCACCCCTGATACTCCACCAAGAAGCACCCCTTTTCCACCATTAGAGTTGGTCATCAATTCGGCAGCAGTTAGCATAATACTCATTCCTGCTAATTCACTCATAATCCTCACCACCGGGAAAGAATTATTTTCATCTTTGATATATTCCATTGCCATCGCGATCACGCGTTTGGAACGTAATTTTTCAATATACTTTCGCGTAATAATGGGTAAATGGAGGGGAGAAAATAAAATCTGATTAGGTCGTAAATAATCTATTTCTTCCAGTGTCGGCGGTGCGATCTTGATGATGATATCTGACTTATAAACTTGTTCTTTGCTATAAGCGATATCGGCACCTGCCTCGGAGTAACGATGATCAGAATAATTGGCTTTGAGTCCAGCTTCTGTTTCAATCACCACTCTATGGCCATGGTTGACCAAGGTTGCTACTGCTGATGGTACTAATGCTACTCGACGTTCCTGTAAAGTGGTTTCCTTAGGAATACCAATAAACATCGAATTCGACTTTCGTTGAACCTGGAGCATTTCCGTTTGAGTCTGGAGGCCTCCTTCGGTAAAAATCTTAGGAATCGGTATCCGCTTCTTCTTTTCGTCACTCATGCAATATTATTTGACAATATTTGTTTAAATCGCTGATGCGATCTCTACAAAAGTATAATTTTCCGCTTTGAATCTTCAATGATTTCAACTTTTATTTTAAGAACCTCGTTTAAAGGTAATAAAGGCTCAATCAGGTTGGGCCATTCTATTAGACAAAGAGAATCACTATACAAAACATCCTCAATCCCAATATCCATCGCTTCGTCTATCGTATTTAGTCGGTACAAATCTAGGTGATAAACGATTCCTTGATCTGATTCATATTGGTTAATCAAGGAATAAGTAGGGCTGGTCACTTTTTCCGTTACGCCGTGATATTGGCAAATTCGCTGAATTAAGGTCGTTTTTCCCGCTCCAATTTCACCAGAAAATAGCCAAACCTTACGATCTGCCGCATATCCTGCGATTTCTTTGGCAGCAGCAGGCAATCCTTCCAAATTTTCTACAATTAATTCCATAAGTTCATTTCTGGTAAAAGAGTGTTACTTAGCACAAATTTCGCCTATTTTTTTGCTTTTCCAAGCAGATTTTAGTCCCTAACTGACCTGATCATAAAAAAGAGAAAAAACAACCCCTTTATTTAACCGAGATTGGAGCAATATTCCCCTAAAATACATATCAAAAAAACGACATATTTTATTCCTGTTTTTTCAAGCTTCTTAAGGCCAATTTTATCCCCAAAAACACCCTTTAAAACCGAATAAAATGCGTATTTTTACGTCATGGAAGAAAATAATAAAAAAGACTCACCAGAGTCTGGAAAAAGCGACTACGGTGCCAATAATATCCAAGCACTTGAAGGCTTGGAAGCGGTACGAAAAAGACCTGGTATGTACATCGGTAGTACCGATACAAAAGGTCTCCACCATTTGGTCTGGGAGGTTATTGATAACTCCATTGATGAACACTTAGCAGGGCATGCTTCCCTGATCACTACCATCGTCCATGCGGACAACTCTATCTCTGTAACAGATGATGGTCGAGGTATTCCAACTGGGATGCACAAAAAATTAAAAAAATCAGCACTCGAAGTAGTAATGACCGTTCTCCACGCAGGTGGAAAATTTGATAAGGATACTTACAAAGTATCTGGTGGTCTTCACGGAGTGGGTGTTTCGTGTGTAAACGCATTATCAGGTTACCTAAAAGCTGAAGTACACCGAGAGGGTAAAATTTTCACGCAAGAATATGCAAAAGGTAAACCAACTACAGAGGTAAAAGAAGTTGGTAGTTCTACTTCAAATGGAACAACGATTACTTTTAAACCTGATGCAGAAATTTTTGAAACACTAGAATACAAATATGAGACACTTGCTACTCGTATTCGTGAACTTGCCTTCCTAAACAAAGGTTTACACCTCGTCTTAATCGACGAACGTAAGAAAGATGAAAAAGGAGAATTCTTTAAAGAAGAGTTTATGTCTGAAGGTGGTCTGGCAGAATTTGTCGCTTACCTAGACGAAGGCAAAACTAAATTGATTGAAAAACCTATCCACGTAACTGGACGAGAAGAGAACGTTGAAGTAGAGGTAGCCATCCAATACAACACGACCTTCTCTGAAAATATTCATTCTTACGTAAACAATATCAACACGAGAGAAGGAGGTACGCACGTAGCGGGTTTCCGTCGAGCAGTGAATCGAGAATTTAAAAAATACGGAGATGATAACGGCTTATTCAAAAAGCTAAAATTTGCTATCTCGGGAGAAGATTTCCGAGAAGGACTCACAGCCGTAATTTCTGTAAAAGTACCGGAGCCACAGTTTAAAGGCCAAACCAAAGGAGAACTTGGTAACTCAGAAGTAACAGGAATTGTTTCTCGTGCTGTTGGTGAGATCATTGGTCATTATCTTGAAGAAAATCCTAAGCAAGCTAAGCGAATTATCGAAAAGGTAATCTTAGCCGCTACTGCTCGACACGCAGCACGTAAGGCACGGGATATGGTGCAACGTAAAAATGTATTAACCGGAAGTGGCTTACCTGGTAAGTTATCTGACTGTTCTTCTAAAGATCCTGTTGCTTCAGAGATTTTCCTTGTTGAGGGAGACTCGGCAGGTGGTACGGCCAAGCAGGGCCGTGATCGAATGTTTCAGGCGATTCTGCCGTTAAGAGGTAAAATCCTCAACGTAGAAAAAGC
>JALZUU010000347.1 GCA_023300665.1 Saprospiraceae bacterium
CAATCTGAGAATGTGCTTAAACAAGCAAGTCTTTTTCCTGTATTACCTTATTTTGCTTGGCGGTTTGAGTTTTAGAAATGCTTTTAGCATTTCGTCTGGTCTTCTTCAATCGCGATTGTTTGAAACCAGAAGCACAAATTTCATTAGATAGATACCGCTAATATTATAATTTTCTATCTGTTTTTAAATTCTAATAAAAAAATAATTATGAAAAATATTTTGTTTTTTACCTTTATAATTATCTTGTTTTCTTCTTGTGAAGATTTTTTTAATACCACCTTAAAAGTAGATCCACCACCCCATGAAGATCAGATTGTGACCAGTGCATTTTTTACAAATGCCGATACCAATCTCCAAGTCTTGGTAAATCGGAGTACGGCTATTTTGGAAAATAATAATCGAGATACCCGAAATCTTGAAGATGCTACCATACAGTTATTTTCAGGAGAGGAACTACTAACCTCCATTCCATTTAATACCAATCCTAATCAGAGTGTTTATAATTATATTGAAAGAGGAACCAATGTAACTTTCGAAGCCGGTCAAGAATACACGATTAAAGTTAATCATCCTGATTTTGAAGAGTCGATGGCAACGGTCGTAGTTCCCGATGAAATTATACCTTTTCGAATTGATTTAGAAGAAGCTGCGGTAGTAGATGAATTTGGAGATCGAAATGATCGGGTCACCATAGAATTTAATGATCCTCCAGGAGAAGAAAATTTTTATGAAATGTCAATTTTCTCTATTCGTACTTTGGGAAATGGAGATATTAGTTTTGAAAGAAATTTTATCAACACGTTAGATCTTAACTTGAGAGAATCCTTTTCTGGAGCCAATGCCCTCAGCGATGAAGCCTTTAATGGTCAAACCTATAAATTACAATTAGATATCAATCGCTATGAGGAGAATGGGGAAGAAATAGAAACCTTTCTTGTCTGGAGATCTGTGACCAAAGATTATTACCAGTATTCGCAGTCGGTTCGTTTACAAAATGATGCGGAAGAATTTGGACCATTTGCAGAGCCAGTGAGTATTAGATCAAATTTCGAAAATGGATTGGGCCTATTCTCTATTAATTTTGAAAGGGTGTATCCATTATAAAGGGTAAACAACAAATAAGATTTTTCTAAATGTACAGATCAATCTTTGAATACAAATAAGAGCTATCTAAATTTTAGTACTTATTACCATATTTCTAAAAAGGGCAAGGCAGAAAAAATCGCTGTTTTGCCCTTTTATTCTTTGAGAGACTGTTCTGTTAAAGTGTGTCAGCGGGCCGGGCTTTCTTTAGGATTGAGGCGCGGGCAGCAAAATGACACACTTATTGGTACATTCCTTTCTTTGTGAAACCTTTAAATCAGACGGAATTATTTCGTTTTAGTACAGTCTTTTGTTTTTGACCCTGACTTTATTATTTTTGCAAGAGTTCAGTATTAATTCTGAATCATTTTTATTATCAAAAAAACTAATCTTCAATGGGAAGAGCATTTGAATATCGAAAAGCCCGTAAAATGGCTCGTTGGTCCGCAATGGCCAAAGCCTTTACTCGTATTGGTAAAGAAATAACCATCGCCGTTAAAGAAGGTGGTCCTGACCCAGACACCAATTCACGGTTAAGAGCAGCTATTCAGAACGCGAAAGCGGCGAATATGCCCAAAGACAACGTGGAACGGGCGATCAAAAATGCTTCCGATAAAGATACTTCTGACTATAAAGAAGCGCTATTCGAAGGATATGGTCCTCATGGAATTGCTTTTCTAATAGAAACTGCCACCGATAATAACAACCGAACAGTAGCCAACGTCCGTAGTTATTTTAATAAATGCAACGGTAGTCTAGGAACTTCTGGTTCAGTCGCATTTATGTTTGATCATCAATGTCAATTCCAAATAAAAGGAGAAGGCCTCGATGTAGAAGAACTCGAACTAGAGTTGATTGACTACGGTGCAGAAGAAGTTTTTGAAGAAGAAGATGGCATTATGATTTTCTCTCCTTTTGAGAATTTTGGTTCCATCCAGAAAGCGTTGGAAGGAAAAGAAGGAATAGAAATCGTCTCTTCTGGATTTGAGCGTATTCCCAACGTAACGAAAACTTTAGATACCCCAGAACAGATCGCTGATATCGAAAAACTAATCGATAAAATTGAAGAAGATGATGATGTCCAACAAGTATATCATAATTGGGAATCAACAAAAGAATAGTTAGTTTTTGATAGTAGAAAACAATCGTTCTATAAATTGGGTTTAAAACTAGAAATGTTTTAATCACTATGGCTTTGTTTATATCAAGCGCTAAGATCAATACTTATGAAATCCCTTCTCCTGCTATTTCCATTTTTTTTGATGGCAATTATTACAACTGGCCAAAATCTCTCCACCGCGCCTCCAGCTACGGATGCACGCCTCTACGAGATTGCCAATGCTCCCTCTGCGGAACGACTCGAAAATGATATTCGAAAACTCGCCGGATTCGGTACCCGCCATACGTTATCAGACACCCTAAGCACGACTCGTGGAATCGGTGCAGCCCGTCGATGGATCAAAGCAGAATTTGATAAGATTTCTGCTGATTGTGGAAATTGTTTGGAAGTTTTTTATCAGCGTAGTCTCGTTCCTGCCGAAGGAAATGCTCGTTTCGATAAAGATACTTGGGTAGTTAATGTGGTCGCCATTCAACGAGGTAGTGAAAATCCCAATAGATATATCATTATGTCCGGTGATATTGATTCTCGGATTTCTGATCCACTTGATGGAACCAATGATTCGCCTGGAGCGAATGATAATGCTTCTGGAATGGCGGGAACCATCGAAGCTGCTCGCGTATTAACCAACTATAAATTTCCTAATAGTATTATTTATGTTGGCTTGAGTGGAGAAGAACAAGGACTTTTTGGTGGTAAACACATGGCGAAAGTTGCGCTAGAAGAAGAATGGAATGTTATCGGTATTCTCAATAATGATATGATCGGAAATATCGAAGGAGTCGATGGAGTAATTCAAAATAATAGCTTCCGCGTTTTTAGTGAACCTACTCCTGTCAATGACAACGAACAAAAAAGAACTTGGCGTCGATTTTATGGAGGAGAAGTCGATGGACCCTCCCGTCAACTGGCTCGTTACGTAGCTCGATTGACAGATACGTATGTAACAAATATGAAGGCAACCATGATTTATCGATTAGATCGTTTTGGTCGAGGAGGTCATCATAAACCTTTTAATGATGCTGGTTTTCCAGGTATTAGAATTATGGAAACACACGAGAATTATAACCGTCAACATCAAGATATTCGAGTGGAGGATGGAATTGAATATGGAGACGTAATCGAAGGAGTTAATTTCCCATACTGTGCAAAATTGACAGGTGTAAATGCCATTTCATTGGCAGCCTTGGCTTGGGCACCTTCACCCCCACGACAGGTAATGATTGGTGGAGCGGTTAAGCCTTCCACCCGTTTACGTTGGGAACCATCTATTGCTAAAAATTTAGCTGGCTATAAAATTTACTGGCGAGATACCACCGCTCCGCAATGGCAATACAGTCGCTACGTTGGAATGAAAACAGATTTTACTTTAGAAAATATCGTGATCGATAATTACCTTTTTGGCGTAGCAGCGGTTGCTAAAGACGGTAGTGAAAGTCTGGTTGTCTATCCACAAACCTTAATTCCAAGGCGATAAAATAATTTAGTTTTTTATTAAAATGATGAATGCTTATTTTGACCATTACTAAGCAATGGGAAACTATATTCAAAAGTAAAGAAGAAAAAATAAAAATGTCTAATACCAAATTACCAATCTTATTTTTAGTGATGATTTTTCTAGGATCATCTTGTGCAAATTTCAAACTAAATTATATTCCAGAAGCTAGGCAATGGAACGAACAAAAAGCACCAACGGAAAAACCAGAGCATGTTGTTTTCTTAATAGGAGATGTCGGTAAATCACCGAAAGAAGGCGTGGCACCAGCACTTGAAATGTTAGAACAACAATTGAAAAAAGCAGGGGAAGAAAGTACGTTGGTATTTCTAGGAGACAATATTTATCCAGCGGGAATGTCATCTAAAGATGATCCCGAAAAAAGAGCACATGCAGAATTTCAAATAGATGCTCAATTAAAAGTCCTTGATGAATATAAAGGTCGTCCATTATTTATTCCTGGAAACCACGATTGGTATTCTCAAGGGATTCCTGGAGTAGAAAGACAAAAAAAATATATTCAAAAAAAGCTCAATAAAGGAATTGAGAATAAAGAGGATTGGCAGGAATATTTTTTGCCAAAACCTGGATGTGCCGGACCCGATCTCATCGAAATTAATGACCGTTTAGTAATGGTCATTATTGACACACAATGGTGGTTAGAAGACTGGGATCATAGCCCAGAAGTAAATAGTGGCTGCGAAATAAAAAGCCGTAATTCATTCTTTTTAGCTTTTGAAGAAGTCCTTAGAAAACACCGACATAAGAACGTAATTATCGCCATGCATCATCCGCTGGAGTCAGGTGGCTCGCACGGAGGTCACTTTCCAGCCCGATCACATATTTTTCCTTTGACCATGGCCAATCCAAAGGCTTATGTCCCATTACCTGTCTTAGGTTCTATTCCTTTAGTATTGCGATCTACGATTGGAATTACCCAAGATATTGCCCACCCTAAATATCGGAGAATGAAAGCTGATCTGATGCGGGCAGCTAAGAAAAATGGGAACTTTATTTTTGTCTCTGGACACGAACATAATTTACAATATATACAGGCTGAACGACAGCATTTTGTGGTCAGTGGTAGTGGTTCCAAAAAAAGTGAAGTAAAATTGATTGAGGGTTCTGAATTTGCGTATGCAGCAAAAGGTTTTGGACGTTTAGACATCTATAAAGATGGTAGTACTTGGTTGTCGTTTTTTGCTTCTGATGAAGAACATCCCAAAGGACGGGAAGTCTTTCGTAAGAAAATAAAAGATAAGCTACCCATAGAGATTTACGAACCGCCAATAGCGTTTACAGATTACGAGAATAGGACTGATTCTATAGAAACCCAAGTTATAAAAACCGAAGTTACTAAGAAAGGACCCATCCATAGGTTTCTCTTGGGAAGCCATTATCGAAACGTTTATATTCCAGAATATAAATTTCCAACTTTAGATCTAGCCAGTTTTAAGGGAGGAGTAGAGGTACTGAAACGAGGAGGAGGAAATCAAACCAATTCCTTGCGATTAGGTGACCCAACGGGTAAGCAATGGGTGATGCGCGCGATGACAAAAGATGCTTCTCGTTTTATACCGTATCCTTTTAATAAAATTACGGGCACGCAGGCCATTGTTGAAGACAACTTCTTGTCGACGCATCCTTTTGCAGCCATTGTTGTTCCAGATTTAGCGGATGCAATCAGCGTCTATCATACCAATCCTTCGATCTATTATATTCCAAAACAACCAACACTTGGAAAGGATAATGAAGCATTCGGTGGAGAACTATATCTTGTAGAAGAACGACCGGATGATGATTGGAGTGATGAACCGAGTTTTGGTAATTCTAAAGATATTATCAGCACGCCAAAATTAGTTGAAAAGGTGGTTAAAAATGGTAAATATCAAGTGGATGAACCTTGGTTGTTGCGAACCCGATTATTCGATATGGTTATCGGTGATTGGGATCGGCATGATGATCAGTGGCGTTGGGCTTCTTTTAAAGACCAAGAAAAAGACATTACTTATTTTCGACCAATTCCTCGCGATAGAGATCAGCCTTTCTCAAAATATGATGGGGTTGCTCCTTTTATTGCAAGGCTAACCATGCCTTTTTTAAAACAACTAAAACCTTATACAGGGAAAGTTAAAAATATAAAATGGGATAATTATGGAGCAAGGCAGATAGACCAATCTTTTTTAACAAAATTAGAATGGTCAGAATGGGAAAAGCAAATAAAAATGATTCAGGATGGTTTGACAGATGAAGTAATTGAAAATGCTTTTCGTAAAAATTGGCCTGAACCCGCTTACTCAATGTCGGCTCCAGAAGTTATGAAGTCACTCAAAAAACGGCGAGATGATTTAATGAAATTAGGTCGCGAACTTTATGAATTTAGAGCAAAAGAAGTAGATGTAGTCGGTAGCGAAAAAGACGACTTGTTTGAAGTAGTTCGGAAGAACAATAACGAAACAGAAGTAAAAGTATACCGGATGCGAAAAGAAGGAAATCAGCTTACGTATCAACGAACTTTTTATACCGATGAAACCAATGAAATTCGATTATTTGGTTTGGATGATGAAGATATTTTTAAGATTACAGGAGAAGTTAACCAAGGTATAAAAATTAGAGTGATTGGCGGACTAGGTAAGGATGAATTTATCAATAAAAGTAAAGGAGGAACTACCTTGATTTATGATGTAAAACAGGAAGAGTCTATCTTAGATATTACCCCTGCAACTCAAAATAAAATTTCAAATCGTCAAGCTTTTAATGTTTATAATAGAAAAGATTTTCATTATGAATATGACTTTATAATGCCTTTTCCATTACTTGGATTTAATCCTGATGATGGATTATTTGTCGGAACTAGTTTTACTATTACAAATTATAAATTTAAGAAAAGTCCTTTTTCGATTTCTCATAAAATTACAGGAGCATATGCTTTTGAGACTGGTGCTTTTAATTTGGAATATGAGGGAGATTATTTAGAAGCTTTTGGTAAATGGGATTTCTTGCTGCAGTCCAATATTACTACACCACAGTATGTAGAAAATTTCTTTGGATTAGGAAATGAGTCGATTAATTTATTAACAACTGGCCTACAAGATATAGACTTTTACCGGGTTCGAAGATTTAATTTTGAATTGAGTCCTAGCTTTAAAAAACGCTTTGCCTTTGATGCTGGAACCATTCGATTCGGACCTGTTTTAGAAGCTAGTAAGGTAGAAGATACTGATGATCGATTTATCGTTAGTGATGATTTAAGTATTAATGAAGAAGTGTTTAGAACACAGTGGTTCGCTGGAGCTGAATTTGCTTTTGGTTTTAATAATTCAAATGATCGACAAATGCCCACAACCGGAATTCGTTTTAATGCCGGAGGTGTTTGGAAGACCAATCTGAGACAAACAGATCGTAATTTTTTAAAATATTATTCTGATTTAACTTTCTATTTAGCGATTAATCATAAGCAAAGTATTATCTTGGCAACTAGAGTTGGATTTGAGCACATAAATGGTGATTTTGAATTCTTTCAAGGAGCTATTTTAGATGGGAACAGCAATTTTAGAGGCTTTCGACGAGATCGGTTTTATGGAAATTCTAGCTTTTTTCACCAAACGGATCTTCGAATTAGAATCGCTTCCATATCTGATGGAGCATTTTTCCCTTTTTCCTTTGGGATTACCACTGGATTTGATCACGGAAGAGTTTGGTTGCGAGGCGAAGATTCAGACGTTTGGCACTATAGTTATGGTGGCGGAATTTGGATAGCCCCGGTAGATTTTATTGTTATCAATACTACACTTTACCAATCTGAAGAAACTAAGTTATTTCGGTTAACACTTGGTTATAGTTTTTAGTTATTTTGGTTTAATTTAAGGTGTTTTAATTTAATTTATATGAAGGATTTATCCCCACAAATAAATACGGACATTGACCGACAAGTGGGGTTTAACACATTTCCTTATACTTCGTTGCTCAGCTTTGCTCCACTAATTAAATTTTGGAAAGGGAAATCTAATAGCTTGGATCGAGGCACTATGTTATTAGCACACGAAATTATCCAACAACTCGACGGTTCTTTAGATTTATTAACACCCATTCGGGACGCAAATTTATTAACCAAACATAAGCCTTTTATTGATCTGTTAATGAGTGGTCTTTTTGCTTTTGCTCAGCAAGATCAACAGATGGCACAGGCTGTACGTGCTTTTAGTCTAGAAGGATTCTATCGAACGAATCGTTTTACCAAATTTTTAAAAAATAATCGACTTAGTATTGTCAATAACAAAGATGTTCGTGGCATTCGTCAAGATGCAATTGTACGAGCAGGATGTATGATTCTCAATGCTTTTTATGGTCAAAAATTTCCTTTAAAAGATCCTTATATTTTTACCGCTAGAGCGGATGATACTTTGGTGGAGACCCACTATAAGGCTGCGCTGAATCTTGATTTTTTAGAAATAAAAAAGAAACGAGCATTACCTGCTTTAAGTGAGGAAGAGATTTTTGAACTCATCAGTAATTTTGATAAACCAGAACTGTGGTTAGAAAAAATTCCGCCCACTCATTTTGAATTCCATGGACTGGTAGCGGTATATCTAGTAGACGTAACGGAGGAAGAAGCCATGTCGAGAATTCGTAATTATTTATTGCAACGAGATGCCGTACTAGAAGCGCATACCATTGCCCAAATGGAAGATTTACTTTCTTCTTATTTTAATATTCCCGGACTAAGACTTGGATTAACGGAGTATAAACCCAACAAAGGATCGGGTAGTGGTAATACTTTTTCAATCCGACAACATTTATTAAAAAAAGAATTTCCAAAACTAAAAATCAAAGAATACGAACAGTCGATTTATTTTCAATCGGTTCGAGATCGTCAGGCAAATATTTTTCAGAATATTACCAAGCTTAAACATAAAACACCATTAGAAGAGCAATTAATAAAAGATGGAATTCAAAGTATTTATATCGCGCCATTAGAAAGAAGTTCAGGAAAAGTCTTTGGAATTTTAGAATTAGCCGCTCCTGGACCATACGCATTGAATAGTTTTACTAGAATAAAAATTAAAGAAATTCAACCGCTATTTCGTTCTGCTTTATCTCGTAAAGTCGATGAGATTAATAATGCGATTGGTGCTATTATCCGAAAAAAATATACGAATATCCATCCCAGTGTAGAGTGGCGTTTTTTGACAGAAGCAAATCGTATTTTATCTGGTGAATCTGCTGAACCCAAACCCATTGTTTTTGAAAATGTTTATCCACTTTATGGACAAGCTGATGTCGTTAGTTCAACCATGCAACGCAATCGTGCGATTCAGGCGGATATGATGGAAAGCTGGCAGGCCTTATTGATCCTATTGCAGCTAGCAAAAAAATATGGTGCATCGAAAAATACCGATGCACTTATCCGATCGGTCGAAGAGATTAAACTTTTACATGAAACGGCATTTACATCTGATGACGAATTAGAAAGTCGAGAATTGATTAACACTGTAATCCATCCACACCTTCAGACTGTAAAAAGTATTCACCCAAAAATTTTACAGCATTGGGAAGAATACGAAAACCTAATCGATCCTAAATTAGGTATGATCACCACTCGGAGGAAAAACTTTGAAGATAGTATGCGAATGATCAATCAAACGATTGTTTCATTTTTAGATGAAGAGGAGGCAGCAATGCAAAAGGTATTACCGCATTATTTTGAACGATACCAAACAGATGGAATATCCTATGATTTATTTTTAGGAAATGCACTCCTGAAAACGCCAGTGTTTGAAATACAACAACTAGAAACATTTAGATTGTGGCAATTAAAGTCAATGTGTGAAATAACTCGTAGAATTGCTGATTTACAAGTTACCTTGTCACATCATATGACTACGGCACAATTGATCTTGGTATATAGTCTACCAATGACAATTCGATTTCGGATGGATGAAAAGAAATTTGATGTGGATGGCAACGACAACGTCCGGTACGCATTACTCAAAAAACGAATCGATAAGGCCCTTATTTTGGGCACCGCTAACCGACTTACCTTGCCAGGGAAAGTAGCGATTGTATATACACAAGATAAAGACCGTAAAGAATATCAAAAATATTTAGACTATTTAATCGAAAAGAAAATCATCAAACCAAATGTAGAAGACCTAGAATTGGAAGCGCTACAAGGAATTAAAGGCCTAAAAGCCATCAGAATAACGGTTTTGACCTAAAAAACTACCTTTAAAAGCATGGTTCTACTTCTTATAACTTTATAATCTGTCAAACGTAGAAAGGATATAGTATGCGAATGAGGAGTTGAAATTTAATTTAAAACCAAAGCTAGCTTATAAAGGGCTTTTGGCATTTAGCTTTTGGCTATTTGCTTCACTCTATCGCGATAGAAGAGGATGAGCTAATGCTAATTAGTGAACCCGAAGGGACGGGTGGCCAAGCCAAAAGCTAAGAGCAAATAGCAAATAGCAAAAAAACAAATTCAATTGAAATGATATAGTCAATAATTTTGATTTTAGTTAGTTTTTAAACCCTGATTCGCATATAGTATTATTTTACAACTATCTATCTTTAAAATTGTCTATATTATTACGGATATTTTGCAAAGTTAACCTTACATTTAGGCCCTCTTTGTAACCACCAATTTACCAAACAGATATTAATTACCAAATTAAACCTATTAGGATGAATTATACCTATTTTACCGAAGAGCACGAGATGTTTCGCGCAGGATTAAGAGATTTTTTACAAAAAGAAGTGGTTCCACACCTCAACAAATGGGAAGAAACAGGAACAATTGAACGCTTTATTTGGGAAAAATTTGGAGAGATGGGATATTTCGGGATTGCCTATCCTGAAGCCTATGGAGGAATGGACCTAGATCTTTTTTATACGGTCATATTTTTGGAAGAAATGCAACGGATTAATTCCGGTGGTTTTGCCGCAGCAATGTGGGCACATGCTTACCTAGCAATGCAACACCTAAATGCGGAAGGAGATGAACGAATTAAGCAAGATTATCTACGTCCTAGCATCGAAGGCAAAAAAATAGGCTGTCTTTGTATTTCAGAACCTTTCGCGGGCAGTGATGTCGCTGGAATGCGAACGACCGCCGTCAAAGAAGGCAACGAATGGGTCATCAATGGCTCTAAGACTTTTATTACCAATGGTGTTTATAGTGATTATTTGGTGGTTTCCGCCAAAACAGATCCGGAAGCAAAAGGCCGAGGAATTAGTATGTTTCTCATAGATCGAGATACCGCCGGTGTCAGTGCAAGCAAATTAGATAAACTAGGGTGGCGCGCCTCTGATACGGGAGAAATTGCTTTTGACAATGTTAGAATTCCTGCAGAAAACTTGATGGGGCAAGAAAACAAAGGCTTTGCTTATCTAATGCAACACCTCGCTTTAGAGCGACTCATCATGGCGGTCAATGCCCATGCTCGCGCAGAATATGCGGTAGAGTATACCACCCAATATATGTCTGAACGAATGGCTTTTGGAAAAACCTTAGACCGCTTCCAAGTACTGCGTCATCGAATTGCCCACATGGCTAGTGATGTAGAAATTCATAAATCATTTAATTATATGATTACCAATGAAATGGTTCGTGGTGAATATCCTGTAAAGGAAGCAAGTATGGCAAAAATGAAAGCAACCAAAATGGCAGATGAAGTAATTTATGATTGCTTACAATGTCTGGGTGGATATGGTTATATGGAAGAATATCCATTGGCTAGAATGCTGCGTGATAGTCGTCTAGGGCCGATCGGTGGAGGAACTTCCGAGATCCTTGCCGAAGTAATTGCAAAAATAGTGATCGATAAAAAAGATTATAAACCAGCAGTGAAAGCGCATTCTTAGTTTTTTTAGTTGTTTAATCGTTTAATCGTTTA
>JALZUU010000348.1 GCA_023300665.1 Saprospiraceae bacterium
AACAACATTTTATTAACACGAAAAAAAATAAAAATGAAATTCAATAATACGTATTATCTATACTTTTTAGTTTGCTTAATCAGTTTTACTGCTTGCCAGGAAGATTTAGCTAGCGATATTGCTAAGTATTCTCAAGTGGTGGATCTTTCTTCCCCTGAAAATTTTGATACTTCGACTAATGAGCTTGGTATTTATACGGGTAGGTATATGTCACATAACCGCAATGTAAATATTCGTTCAACCTACCGGGAACATGCAGACGGGGAATCTAGTTTTGATAGCAGAATAACAGCATGGTCACTTGACGGAGCAGGGACACCTAATAGAACTTTAGTAAATGGAGGAGACTTTACTGTGAATGATTTGAAAATAGTTTATGAAAATGAGCGTTACAATATAGAAGGGCTTGAAATTGGTACGTCGGGTGCTGTTTTTATCAATGATTTTATTCAAAATAATGTATTAGGAAAGACATTAAATTTTGTAAATACAGTTGACAATAGGATAGTGGCAGAAACATCTTTTTATGTGCCTCATCATTTAATATTAGATGGGTTATCGACAAATAAGATTCCTGAAACTAATTTGATTAAAATGGATCGCAATGCTGAAATAGTGTATAATTTTGATCAAGAAAATGAAAATGGATTGATTGTAAGTTTAGCCTACAGAGGTAATTTTTTCGGAATGACCCTTGATGATCTTCAAAATCCAAGTCCCGTAAATATTCGTAGAGCTATTCATGTAAAAGAAGAAAGTCCTAATGGATTACTAAAACTTCCTAGTGCCTTTTTTGATGGAATTCCAACTAATGCAATTGTTACCATCCATGTAGGAAGAGGTGGTGGTAGCCTTTTTGAGCATGATGGCCAATCTTATCATATTAACTCTTCTAGCGAGCAACAATTTGATGCTGTTTTAAATTAATTTACGCCCAACGAACTAGGATTATTTTTGTTGAAAATAAAGGTTGATGATCCGTAGATACAATTCATGAATGTATCTACGGGTTTTCGATCTACAAACATCTGCACATCCACTAATCTGCATATCAAGAAATCTCCAAATCCCCAAACAACCCCTCATCCACAATCTCCGGCAACGTAATCTTCAACTCTGGATGCAGCTCCATTGCCCGCTTCGCCGTAAAAATCGCTTCTTTATTTCTGGCCCAACTTCGTCTCGCAATTCCATTGTTAACATCCCAGTGTAGCATCGAAGTCAGTCTTCTTTCTGCGTCGGCGCTTCCGTCGATTAACATTCCAAAACCACCATTAATCACTTCTCCCCAACCAACACCACCACCATTGTGAATACTCACCCAAGTCGCTCCTCGGAAGCTATCGCCAATTACATTTTGAATGGCCATATCCGCCGTAAATCTAGAACCATCATAAATATTAGCCGTCTCTCGATAAGGAGAATCCGTTCCTGAAACATCATGGTGATCACGTCCCAAAACCACCGGAGCAGAAATTTCTCCACTTGCAATCGCTTGATTAAAAGCTTTGGCAATTTCAATTCGACCTTCTGCATCCGCGTATAAAATCCGCGACATAGATCCTACGACCGGAATATTATCATTCGCCGATTCAATCCAAATCAGGTTGTCGCGTAGCTGAGGCATAATCTCAGATGGCGCCGTTTTCATCAATCGCTTAATCACGTCGGCAGCAATTCGATCCGTCGTATCCAAATCTTTTTTATCACCAGAAGTACAAACCCAACGGAACGGCCCAAATCCATAATCAAAACACATTGGCCCCATAATATCTTCTACATAAGAAGCATATTTAAAAATACCTTCTGCTTCATTTTTCCAAATGTCTGCGTTGGCTTCTCCAGCTTCTTTTAAAAAAGCATTTCCATAATCCCAAAAGTACATTCCTTGGTCTGCCAATTTATTGATCGCAACCACATGGCGACGTAAAGTTTTTTGGACTTCGGCCATAAACTTTTCTTTATCTTCGATCAATAATTCTTTCGCTTCCGCAAAACTATAACCCAAGGGCGCATAACCTAAGTCATCAATATTATGCAAAGAAGTTTGATCAGAACCTAATTCAATTTTTGTTTTTCGTTCTACCATGCGTTCCCAAAGCGTTACAATATTTCCTTGAAAGACGAGCGCAATTCCTTCCTTCGCTTCTCGACAAACTTCAATGCGATCAATCAGTTTGTCTACATCAGTATAAATATTATCCGCAGAAACATATCCATCGACGACTCTCTGTTCTACCGTTTGCGGATCAATTTCTCCAATCACTCCAATCGCTCCAGTAATGACTGCCGCCAATGCTTGCGCACCCGACATTCCACCCAACCCAGAAGTAACATAAACTTTTCCGGCAAGATCGTCCGTTCCTAGTCCTAGTTTTCGTCCTGCATTTAATAAAGTAATAGTCGTTCCGTGAACGATCCCTTGTGGTCCGATGTACATAAAAGAACCAGCGGTCATTTGTCCATATTGGGTAACGCCGAGGGCATTGAATTTATTCCAATCATCTTTTTTAGAATAATTTGGAATCATCATCCCGTTGGTCACTACGACTCTAGGAGCATCTTTATGAGAAGGAAATAATCCCAGCGGATGACCTGAGTATAAAACGAGGGTTTGTTCGTCGGTCATTTCACTCAAGTACCGCATGACGAGTAGATACTGTGCCCAGTTTTGAAAAACCGCTCCATTACCACCATAGGTAATCAGCTCGTCTGGATGTTTGGCGACTTTAGGATCTAGGTTATTTTGAATCATCAACATGATGGCTGCTGCCTGTGGCGTACGACAAGGATAATCGCTGATCGGTCTAGCGTGCATCGCATAATGAGGCCGTAACCGATGCATATAGATACGCCCGTACTCATTTAATTCTGCTAAAAATTCTGGTAATAGGGTAGCGTGGTGTTCCGCTGGAAAATACCGAAGCGCATTTTTAAGGGCTAGTTTTTTCTCTTTTACCGTGAGGTTTTCTATATTTCGGTTAGGCGCATGGCTGGTTGCTGCTTCGTAAGGACGAGGCGCAGGAAGTTGTGCCGGAATTCCGATAGAGATTAGGTCTTGAAAAGTCTGGGTATCTGTCATGGTTTAATTTTTTTGAACGATGACAAGTTATAAAAATAGGTGGAGTCCTACAAGAGAGAGATCACGTTTTTAGACAAATGACCCAAATATGGCTTTAAATGACCTTAATACTAATGAACTGGTAATTGATTATTTTTGTTATAAATAATAAAAACTAATGGCGAAAGACGATTTATTTGAAAGATTTGGAAACCGACTAGGAAAAGGAGCTCGATCTTTACGAGACCGATTTACGATGGATGTTACCGATTTGATTCGAGCAGTTGATAAAAATAATAAAGATGACGTAGATCGAGCATTGGCGGCTGGAATTGATCCAGATATCAAAGATGCTTTAAGTCGGCGTGCTTTGACGATGGCGGTAGATAATAATAGTGCGGAAGTGGTTGAGTTAATTCTTCGAGCGGGTGCCAATCCTAATTTGCCAGGAAGAGATGGACAGACTCCTTTACAAAAAGCGATTTTTTGGGAAAGTGCTATGATTGCTAAAATGTTAATTGAAGCGGGAGCAGATCCTAACTTAGCAGGCTCGGATGGAAAGACGCCGATGGAAACGGCTAATGAAGCAGGATTGCAAAAGTTTATGGCCTTGATGGAAGCACAGCGTAAAAATCGTCGAGCAAACCAGGTAGAACGAGATAAGGCTAGACACGAAGAATTAAAGCAAAGAGCCAAGGTGGCTCGTTCACAAAGAGAAGCCGAAGAACAGGAAGCGGAAGCAGCAGAAGCTCGAAGAAAGGAGGCCGCAGCAGCACAGGCTAAAGCCGCAGCAGAACGCAACGCCTACCGAAATTATAAGGACGAAAAAGACGATTATTTTACTGCTTATGTTCGTTCCATTCGACAGAAAGATACCAAAGCTGCAAGGATATTTTTAGAAAAGATGATTGATCTTAATACAGTTCATCCTGAGTTAAAAACTACGCCGTTGCTGGAAGCGATTCGAGAAGAAGATTTAGAAATTATTCGCTACTTAGTTGAAAAAGATGCGGATATGATTCATCCGGTAGCGGGTACCGAGCATAGTCCGTTGAGTATGGCAGTTAAGAAAAAAGCCTATAAGCTGGTTAAGATTATTTTAGAAAAGAATGAACACGAGGTGGCAGAGATTTTAAATAACCCTGATCAAATTATGAGCTTACAATATTTTGCTTATAAAGATGCTAAAATGTTGAATTTATTGTTAGCTGCTGGTGCGGATCCTTTTTTTGGTGGTCAAGGATTACCTTCTCCGATTAGTCGTGCTATCGAAAAAGCAAGTATCGGTATCTTACCAGTATTAGTGAAAAATAAAGTAGACTTGAATAAAATAGTGGACGATAAAACACCACTAGAATGGGCGATTCGTCATGATAAACTTGCTTGGGTAATTGGATTATTATCTGAAGGGGTAGAACGAAAAACGGCGAATAAAGCTGGACAGACGCCCTTGGAATTAGCAAAAGAATTGAAGGTGGATGAGGCGATTATTAATGCGTTGGAAGAGTAGGGGCGGTGGTTCGGTAGGGGTGTATTGCAATACGCCCTTACCGAACCACCGGAACCAACCAATATTTTTATTTCAGCATAATAGGTGCTTCGACAAAAGTTTTATCCCAACCAATTTTCAGGTGGATTAGGTTCGTAGCTTTTTCATAAAGAACAATTGAAAGCGCTTCAATTTCTTCGCTGCTACTCTGCGTAGGAACGGTAACACTTGCCACATTCGCTTCTGGATTATAAGAATAATTTCCCCATCCATCAAGTTCTGAATTTAAATTTAAGGTCCAACTGTCTTTGGTTGGAACAGCAATTAAAGAGTAACGACCTGCTTTTACATCCGTGTCTCCAAATTTCACATCGGTCATAAATAACACCTCGGTAGATTCGTTCGCACCAATTCTCCAAGCCTCATCAAATTTTAAAAGTTCACCAAAAACGGTTCTTCCTTTTTTCATTGGGCGAGAATAAAGTACTCGGATTTTAGGTGTTTGCGCCATTTTTGCTTTCTCTGTTTTTGCAAATGTTCGCTTAGGTGCTTTCGTTGGAAAATAAGCAGCATCCATTGGGCTTTTGTCAATCTTTGGAAAGTCTTGTGCAAATGTTACTAAACTAAAAGCTAGTAAAGCTAGAATTGAAAATGTCTTTTTCATGGTAATTTTGATTTATTGTTTATTTAAGATTTATTACATTTTCCGTTGCAATCACGGATAGTTCTTTTAATTGATTTTTTTCAAAAAGTCCTGGTAAATCTGCCAAAGGAGTTCCCACGGCTGCTTTATAATTTACATAATCTTGGAATAAAATTCCGTCTACGACTCTTGGATTATAAGCCGTTCTAAATCGCACGCCACCGCTATTTACTTGATAATTATAAGCTAGGTAATCAATCCGATTTGTCTCTTGGTTGATCCAATAATAATATTCATCGTCATGGTCTGGTCCACCACCTTCTTCTCTAAAAGTAATTTCAAGTACCTCATACCTTTTACCTTTAATGGTGGTCTCTCCTACGTATGATTTCATCACTGCAGGATCATAAAGTTTATGTGGTAAGGTAGCAAAGTAAACAACAGAGTTTAATCCACCGACATAACTATTGTATTCTCGCTCAGAAGGAGTTACCAATTTCCCATCTACTTTTCTTGTCAGACCATCGTTACCGAGTTCATTTACATTTAGCTGACCATTTCTTTC